>JAWODE010000409.1:0-7287 GCA_046483455.1 Candidatus Hydrogenedentota bacterium
TCAACGATAGAGTCCAAAAGTTTCAGCCATGATCTGTTCTGTGCTGGTGCTCCTGCTCCTCTTGCCGTGCACCGGAGCGCGTAGCGCAACTGCTCAACACCACACCAAAGCGGGATACGACCTCTGGGCCAAAGAGAAGATACGATTCCTCCGCCAGAAGGTGGCGCGGGATCCGTATAGCTCGCGTGCGCATGAGCCCAAGGGCTCATGGTTCGCTGCCTCGAAAATAATCTGTCCGGTGTAGGACCAGGCATGCCACGGCCGGGAGACCGCGACACAGCGCGTGAGGGTCCGCCAATGGACGCGAATGCACGCCAATGATCTCAAAAGGACCCCGAACAGGGGTCCAATTTGAATAGCCCGGGGCAAGGCGCGCGCTTGCGCGTGCCGTCGCCCCGGGATCACATCCTCTCCCTCTCAAGCCCTCAGGGGGCGGCAGAAACCCGGCATGGGAACCCGGCACCTTTTTTCATCATCTCCAGGTGAGCGCCACAGCTCAGGGTTCGCTACCTCGAAAATCCCTATTCGTTCTCAAATGGTTTCACGCTCACACCGTAACGGGGGGGCGGATTTTCCAATCCGCCTTGATTCGCGCTTACGCAGCAATGACGGTAAGAACCGGGGCTACCGACTCCTCGTGAAACGATCAGGGCCGCGCTGTGTGTGTCCGTGTTTGTCCGTGTGGCGCTGCCCCGAAAATTTGGCCAATGTGGGACCGCCAACCTCGCCGGTCATTACAAGTCATTACAACGAAGGCGGACGTGCCCGTCCGCGGTGATCTTATGGACGGGCTGGACAGCCCGTCCTCCCTTGCCGGAGCGTCATTGGCACCATGTTCATGGTGTACGGGTGAGGCAAAAGGCTCATGCTTCGCTGTTCCTAGTATTGCGGCTTATATTCCGTAGCATGGCCGTCTCGGCCATGATCCGTCACGGGCGAGACGCCCGTGTTACGTTTTTTCGTGCGTCAATCTCAAGAGCATTTCGGGCCGGTTTTCGCGACTGCGATGCGCGCTCTGGCTTTTCCAACAGCTCCACTGACACGGGTCACGGGGGCGCAAGCATCACGCCCCCATTACACGCTCGAAACGCTACTCGGCGATGGAGAAAATTTGACGCCGCACGGCGAAATAGCTATTACATGCTTTATCGCCAGACACGCCAGTTAGGTTTCAGAGGGGAATCGCACATGAAAACCATCCGGGTTGCCATAGTGGGCCAGGGCCGCAGCGGACGCGGCATCCACGCGGAATATCTCAAACAGGCGCCGAAAAAATTCACCATCGCGGCCGTAGCCGATCCCATGAAAGACCGCCGCGACCGCGCCGTCAAAGAATTCGGGTGCGACGCCTACAGCAACTACAAGCCCCTTCTCAAACGGGATGATATCGATTTGGTCATTAATGCCACGCCGTCGCACCTTCACGTGCCGTATACCCTCGAGTTTCTCAATGCGGGATTCAACGTCTTGTGCGAGAAACCCCTGGCGGCCAAAGCGAAAGACGTCGACACACTCATCGCCGCACAGAAAAGGAGCGGCACGGTCTTCGCCATTTTCCAGCAGTCGCGCTACGCCCCCTATTTCCAGCAAGTGCGGAAAATCATCCACTCCGGGGTCCTGGGCGACGTTGTTCAGATTAACATTCAGTTCAACGGATTCAGCCGGCGTTACGACTGGCAGACCCTCACGGAATTCGATGGCGGTAACCTGCTCAACACCGGACCGCATCCCCTCGATCAGGCATTGCAATTGTTCGGCACGGATGTCATGCCGAAGGTGTTCTGTACCATGCGCAGCACCATCAACTACGGCGACGCCGAAGACCATGTGCTGCTCGTTCTCGAGGGGGAAGGACGCCCTATCGTGAACCTCGAAATCTCGTCGTGCTGCGCTTATCCCACGCACGTCTACAAGGTATATGGCACACGCGGCGGGCTCAGCGGCACTATGCGCGCCCTCGAGTGGCGCTATTATCTCCCGAAGGAAGCACCGAAAAAGCGCCTCCGGAAACGCCCCCTTTCCGACGCCAACGGCAATCCCGTCTACTGCTCCGATGATCTCAAATGGCACAAAAAGACATGGACCGTGCCCAAGTCGAAACGAGATTTGTTCAATACGCTCTCGCGCGCGTTTTACACGATGCTGTATAAGACCCTGACGCGCGGTGCGCCACTCGAGATCACGCCCCAGGAAGTGCGGCAACAGATCGCGGTTATCGAGGAATGCCACCGCCAGAATCCGCACATCTACGGGAACAAGAAATAGGGGGATTCCTCCCAACTGGTGCCTGGTAGCATGTATCACACACCGGGCGGCCTTTCGCACGGCTTTAATGTTCCATGCACCGCTTATTGCATCTCGGCCGGAACCCCCGCCCCGATATCGGGCGCGTGGCCGCGGTTCAACCAATCCTTCCCCGTGCCGCGCGCCGGGCTTTCAGGCTTAAGGCGGAAGTCTCCCTCCTCTGGATTGACGAATTCCGGGTCCGCGAGGATGGCATCCTCCCCCGTTTCCGTGATCTTCGCATCGCGGGTAGCATACAGCAGAGTGCGCTCGATGATGTTGTCGGGAGCGCCGTCAATTTTGATAAGCGCACCTTCTTCTCCGACGACGATGTTGTTAACGAAACGATTGTCGTGAGGCGCGACGTTCTGAACGAGATTCTCACCATATTTTTCCGGATCGCTCGCCATCTTCTCGCGGTTCGAGAAATCTTGTCCGCGGCAACTGCCGATAAAAATCCCCGCTTTCCGCGCACCGACGATGGTATTGTTCGCGAGCAGACAATCGTAAACAGCGGGGTAAAAGGCCGGAGGCTCGTCGCTCATCCCATATAAGAGGCGGATGCCGGTGTTACGGCTCGCCCACACGACATTGTGCGTCACCTCGTGACCGTTTCCCGACAAGCGAATCCCTCCGTAGCATCGCTCGAAGCGGTTGTGCGTGATGACGCAGTCCGCCCCTCCCCGCATGACGAGTTCGCCCTTGCACTCGATAAAATCGTTATGGTGGTAGGTGTTGCCCGAACTCTTGTTACTGATGATCTCGCCTTCGCCGTTGCACCGCCGAAATTCGTTAAACTCGACAATCGCCCCGACATCAACTTGGCCGTATTGCCGCTGGTTTTGCCCGATTTGGATGGTTTCGCGTCCGTTGCCGCCGATGGGGGGCACGTCTTCGAACACATTGTGATCGATACGCGTTGCGATAGGGGTATCGCCGCTGACCCGGATGCTAAGGTTGCGCACCGCGTTGCCGGAAAAGATGCAGTGGTCCAGCCGATTGCCGCGACCTGCTCCCATAAACCGGACCATATCTTTCCCCGTGCACTCGGTGAAACGGCATTCGGTCGCGCGGCATTGCGTGGTCCTATCGAAACACAACGCGCCGTTTTTGCATTGCCGGAAGTGCATCCCGCGCACCTCGACATGCGAGCATTCTTTCAGGAGAAGCGGTTCCTCTAATACAAAGGTCGTGGCTTCGGGCTCGACGGCTTGGATCGTCAAGGGATTGTCTTCGCTGCCCGAGCGTGTGACCGTGATGGGCCAATCGAGCTCGCCCGTGGCGCTGATCGAAATCACTGTCCCGGCGCCAGCAGTTTGCAACGCCGTGCCGAGCTCTTGCAGGGAAGCCACAGAGACCGCTTCGCCAAATGTGCATGGCATAATGACGGTAAGCATGATTATCACAAAAAGGGTGCATCGAACTACCATGGAACCTCCCAAATATAGAAGAATCTCGCGCGACCGTTTCTCACCATAGCCAAGAACCGGCCGTAATCACAAGACCTCCTCGAGCCGAAAGGGAAACATCGAGGCAGACACGCCGCATCGCGCGTCGGCGTAACTCGCGCCGCCCGGAGGCGCGGGCAAGTATCGGGTGCGGGAGTATCTACGCTCGGGACCGCGTGTTTTGGTTGGATGCCGTGGCGTTGCTCTCCTTGAAGTCTGATATACTCTGAGTGGCGACTAAGATAAAGCACAAAAGCACATGCGAAAAGCATTCGCCCGGCAAATACCTTGGTTATATGAATGAATATCCTGACCACCGAACCCAAAAGAAGGCTATCGACGACTTGACCGACCATTTCGTCGCGGCGATCTCGCGGGTGTCAACAAGGTGGCGAAAACCAACCGGGGTGCAAACCATGACCAAGAAACCACTCAAATATACCGACGTGCGGGACGCCTATGATTTTGTGAGTTTTGGAGAGGCCGGAATGCACGAAGCATGGATGTGCCTCGAAACCGGGAAATCCTATTGGCACACCGACTTTGGGGACAATATGGAACCCCTCCCCGACGACATCGACGATTCCGACAAATACATTATGCTTCCCGACAAGCGGGACCTGGACTTGGGCAATAGGCTCGTAATGCGGTTTGTCCGCGAGCACATGCCGGAACATTCTGGCAGGGTTCAGGATTTTTTCGGCAAGCGCGGCGCCTATGCCCGCTTCAAAGACCTTCTGGAACGCGAAGACATGCTGCAGCAATGGTACGATTACGAGGAGGCGGCGACCGACAAGGCGCTGCGGGAATGGTGCGCGGAGAACGGTATCGAGCTTGTGGATTGAATAAAGCGAAACCCGTTACACCCGATGAAGAGGGGATACCGCATGAAAAAAACAATCGTGCTGCTTGTCGGCCTCGCCGTGTTCGCCGGCGGGTGTGCAACAACTGAGACCGCGGAAAAAACCGAAGTCCGGGTCCAGGTTGCCGCGGACGGTTCCCTGTCGGTTGAAGGGGAACAGACAACCCTCGCTGGTTTGGGGCAAGCCTTGGAGAAGCACATTTTGCATAAGAACGCACCGATCATCGTTGCTGCTGACGAACATACGGAAACCGGGCAGGTCGTAGCCGTACTCGAGGAACTCAAAAAGCTTGGCCATACGAATGTATCGATGGTGAGCCGGTGACCTGAGGAGAGCGGTAGTGTGAAGGTGCAGCGGATTCGATACATTGCGGTGGGCGTGACAACGCTGACGGTGTGCGTTATTACCTGTTTCGGCGAACCTGCCGTACAAAAAGAAGCATCGAAGGCCGCACCAGCAGAGGAGCGCCCGACCATATGGGCGCACCCCATCGAAATGGAGGGTGTCCCCAACCTTTACAAAGTGTCGGACACCCTTTACCGCAGCGCCCAGCCCACTGCCGGGGGCATGCGGAACCTCAAAGAGCATGGCATTCAGACCATCATCAACGTGCGGTCATTTCACTCCGACCGCGATGAGATCGGCGAGACCGGCCTGAGGTACGAGCACATCTACATGAAGCCCTGGCATCCCGAAAAGAAGGAAATTGTGCGGTTCCTGCACATCGTGGCCGACCCCGACCGGACACCGGCGCTGGTACATTGCCAACACGGCGCGGACCGTACGGGCTTCATGAGCGCCACCTACCGCATGGCGATCCAGGGCTGGACCAAGGAGGAGGCCCTGAAGGAACTCACGGAAGGCGGATTCGGATTTCACAAGGTATGGAAAAACATGCTCGAATGGTTCAAAAAACTCGACATGGACGAGATGAAACGCCGCGCGGGACTTGCTAAAACAAATCTTTCTGAGCAATAAAATAAGGGCATTGCACCCAATTAGCTCCGTGAAAGCGATTGTTGAGGCACCGGCGATTTAGGGTGCAGTCGTCTCGCGTACATTCTTGACTCCGGTGTGGGACCGGCGCCCTCGCCGGTCATTTAAAATCAGAAACGGAAACGAGCCGAAGACGACCGCCGGGGGCGGCGGTCCCACACCAGAATAGGTCTTGGCAGAGCAATAGCGTCGCATTGATAAGGAGAAACAAGATGAAGATCATCGTAGGTGGCGACCCGTGGGGCGTGGGATTGAAAGATGTAGTGAAGGAGCACTTGGCAAAGAACGGCCATGAGGTCATGGACATCGGCGGGGGAGCAGACAACGACCGGCCGTACTACGAAGTCGCGGAGGAAGCGGCAAAGAAACTGCAGGAAGCCGCAGCGGAACGTGCGATCCTGGTCTGTGGTACGGGCATGGGCATGGCGATCGTCGCGAACAAATTCAAAGGCATCTACGCGAGCGTGATCGAGACCGCGTTTACCGCGCGCATGTGCCGCGCCGTCAACAATGCCAACGTATTGACCATGGGCAGCATGGTGGTGGCCCCGTATGTCGCCATGCAATCGGTCGACGCCTTCCTGAGCACGGAACATACCGAGGGACTCGAGGAACACGCGGATTTCCTGCACACCGCCCTGAAGGAAATCGGAAAGATTGAAGAACGGGTGTAGGCGAGCCGTTGAAAAAGTCTTTGGTCCATTCGAGTGAAGCGAAAACCGGGGACTAAGCACGCCCCAAATCTGAACCCCATGAGCGTGTTTGCCCGACTACTTCACAGCTTTCAACTGGCGGGCATCCGAACCTTACGCAAACGCTTCTGCATGAATGGATTGCGGTTTTCAAACGCCGTCAGCTGCTGTGAAATATCTCAAAACAGTCTGTTCACAGAAAAAACATGTGCTTTCTTCACAACCCAAGTCTGCGTATTTTTTACCCACGCAAGCACGCCTGCGTCGGTGAGAAATGCGGGTTAGCGATAGTCAGGTTACTTACTTACCTTGATCGACCCCAATATGTTCACGCCATACCGGCGTTTTTCATCGGTCCACCAGGGAACGTCGCCGTTGGCGGCGCGAACCGCGTAGCGGGGGTCCATGCGAAGCGAATCGTATTGATCGGGCAGCCAGAGGCCGAGGAGGTACCACCCGGGGGATAGACTCTCGGGTAAAGAACACGTTGCGCTTATGGTATGCCTCAAGGGGGCGTAGCTTTCGTCACCCGGTGAGTACGGCTGCCACATCCGCGGATCGGCCTCTGTTGGAAACGTCGCCAGACAGTCTTCATCTTTGATCAACACCAGAAACACCTTCCGGGGGTTGTGCAACGTCGAGAATCCGCGATTGATGAGGGTGATTTCCGTCCTAATTGCCTCGCCCGACGCCGCTTTGCGCGGAAACCTAGCGGACTGCAGCTCGATGCGGTAGCCGAGGTGATCCTGGATGTATTCGAAGACGGTACGCGGGACGGGCGCGCCGTCGGACCCTTCAAAATACCCGTCGCTTACAGGCAGTTTGGCTTTGGTAGCTTCCTTGAGAGTAAGGGGCGTGCGCATCCACGCATCGATGGAGAACGGCTTGCCTTCGCGCTCGGAATAGCTGTGCGCGAGGCTGAAGCTCGAGTAGTGGTGCAGGCGCATGCGAATCGCCGCGCGCAAACCCTCCACCGGCTTACCAATATCCGACCAGAACAACTCG
>JAWODE010000496.1:0-2869 GCA_046483455.1 Candidatus Hydrogenedentota bacterium
TTAGAAAGAGGATACCGTGGCCAGATGTATTTATGAGGGCGGCCCAACGCACGTCTTCTTTGGAGCCGCATTCCTGCGGGAAGGGATAGGGCACATATTGCCCGGTCACCGTCCCCGCATACCGTCCCACGGGCGCGGCCACTTTGCGGTCGGGGTAGCTTTCGTGGGGTCCGCGGCCGTACCACTCGAACTGCTCGAGGGCGCCTTCGAGCGTCATCATGAGTCCGATGCGCGGGAGCATCGGCAGATCACCCACGGGCTCGACATGGTTCTGCAGATGGATAGACCCGTCGGGGTGAATTGTATAGCGGCATTCGTGAGCGAATCCCCGGCCTTTGCTGCCGAGGCAATGGTGTTTCACGGCAATTCGGACCCTGTTCGCTTCGGATTCGAGTAATTCAAATCGTTTTACGTGAGACCGCATCTGGCACAATCCTGCCGCGTAGAAATTTTTCTTGAGGCCGTCGCCGCCGTTGATGCGGGAATCATTGTCAGTGAACGCGCGCAAAAGGTTCAATGCTGGTCCGTTGAACACCTCTCCGCCGTCGGGGAGCACGATCGTATCGCCGTAGGCGATGGCACGGATGCCGCCGTGTAGTTTGCTGAACCGGGTCGTAAAGCCATCGCCGGATACCACGATGCCGTCGGCATTTTCTTTCGTGTTCAGCTTCTTGTGTGCGTCGAAGGAAACGATGGGCGGTGTACCCGCTTTGACCGGGATTTGCAGTTGTTCCCACGCGACCTCGTGGCCTTTTTCGGCCCAGAGTGTATCCTCCCGGAGATGAAAACTGATGCGCAGCCAGTATTCGCCGCCGTTTTTGGGGGAGATAGCGGTGTAAGGAATCGTGAGATCCGTCTCCTGGCCGGGGGACAGGTCCAGAGGCGGCAGTGTGCCTTGTTCGAGCATGCCGCCGTCTTCGGTGACGCTCCACTGTATGTCGTAGTGGTTCAGGTTCGTATAGAAATGCTTGTTGCCTATGTGGACTTTGCCCACCGCGAGGTCCGCCGCTGCGATCTTGATGTATTGATAGACCTTCTTTACCTCCCACATTTTGGGCGGAATGGCGCGGTCAGGAAATACGAGACCGTCCATGCAGAAGTTTTTGTCGTTGGGTTGATCGTCGAAATCGCCGCCGTAGGCCCAATACCAGGAGCGCGACCCGTCTTCCCCGGGCTCCTCGTCAGTGTATTTGAAGATGCCGTGGTCGGCCCATTCCCAGATGCAGCCGCCGATGAGGCGGGGATGGGCCTCGATGGCGTCCCAGTATTCCTGGAAGTTGCCGACGGCGTTGCCCATGGCGTGAGCGTATTCGCACATGATGAAGGGTTTGGACGAGTCCTTTTCCCCTTCGGCAATAAGTTCATCGAGAGAAGGATACATCACGCTGTCCAGGTCCGCGACTTCGTTCATGCGCTCATAATGGACGGGACGCGTGGGATCGAGTTGGTGTATCGTGCGGGCGCCTGCTTCGAAATTGCACCCGCTGCCCGATTCGTTGCCCATAGACCACATGATGACCGAGGGGTGGTTTTTATCGCGCTCGACCAGCGCCGTATGGCGGTCGCGGTGGGCGGTCTCCCATTCCGGGCGGTTGCCCAAGGTTTTGTCGAGGTCGTATCCCATGCCGTGGGCTTCGAGATTGGCTTCGTCGATAAGGAAGATGCCGTATTTGTCGCATAGCTCGTACCATTTGGGGTCGTCGGGATAGTGGCTGGTGCGAACCGTGTTGAAATTGAAGCGCTTCAGGATCTCGAGGTCCTGAATCATGCGTTCGACCGTGATGGCGCGTCCTCGCCAGGGATCGTGTTCGTGGCGGTTGGCGCCTTTGAGTTTCACGGATACGCCATTCACGAAAAGCTCGGCGTCGCGAATCTCGACCTTGCGGAACCCGAAACGGCACTGCTCGACTTCGATGGTTTCGCCCGCCTCGGACTTGAGAATAAGCAGAAACGCGTAAAGATATGGGTCTTCGGGGGACCATTTGCGGGGATTCTCAACCGGAGCTTCGAGTTCGAGTGTTTTTTCCTTGTCCGGGGCCAGGGCATTCACGGTGCCGCTCAACAGCGGTTGGCCGCCTACCGGCGCGCCTTCCGCGTTTAACAGAACGGCCTCGACCGTCCGCGCCCCGCTTCCCTCGCTGCCATAATTGCGCACCTTGGCTGTGAGCTTTAGTGTGGCGTCGCGGTATTCCCTGTCAAGATCGCAGCGGACAAAAAAATCCCGGATATGCGTTTGGGGTGTGGCAAAGAGATAGACATCGCGGAAGATACCCGCGAACCGCCACATGTCCTGGTCTTCGAGGTAGCTGCCGTCCGACCAACGGTACACTTCGACGGCGAGGATGTTTTCGCCGTCTTGAAGGTAGGGGGTCAAGTCGAATTCGGCCGGGCCCATGCTGTTCTGGCTGTAACCGACCGGTTTGCCGTTGAGCCAGATATAGAACGCGCTCTTGACGCCGTCGAAGTGGATAAGGACCCTTCGGCCCCGCCACTCCGCCGGAATTTCAAACGCCCGGCGGTATGACCCGACCGGGTTGTAGTCGTGGGGGATATGCGGCGGGTTCGCGGGGAACGGATAGCGCACGTTGGTGTAAATCGGTATCCCATATCCCTGAAGCTGCCATACCGACGGCACGGGGATGTCATCCCAATCCGAGACATCGACTTCGGGTCTGTAGAAATCGCGGGGCCGATGGTCTGGTTGGCCTACCCAATGGAATTTCCACATGCCGTTGAGGGACTGGTGCCAGGGCGATGCCTCGCGAGTGCCTATGCACGCGGATGCTTTGTCAGGATAGGGAAGGAGGGTGCAGTGATAGGGCTCCTTGTTGCGGCCGAAAATGCGTGGGTTTTCCCAGTCCGGCGTTTC
>JAWODE010000605.1:0-4898 GCA_046483455.1 Candidatus Hydrogenedentota bacterium
CATGAGATCCTCCACCAGCCGGCCCATGCGTCCGAGCTCGTCGCGCACGATCTCGGTGGTCTCGGTGACCGCAGCCAAGCCTCCAGGGGATACAGATCGCCAAGCTGCGCTTTCTGCCGGAGGCCGCGGTCCCCGTGTTCGATTTCGACAAGGCCGAAGACCGCGCTCTGTGGCGGGTCGTCGAGGGCGCCATGGCCAATCCATTCACCACATCTACAAGAAGCAACTTTTTCCCGCCCACGCGGCACTTTATCGGAACTGCTGAACTGCCGGACGATACCCAAGCCCACGATGAATTGACGGTCATGGTTGAGTCGCCTGAATTCGCCGTGCAATCCGGCGCTTACAATATATTCATTTCGGGCGGCACGGATGAAGATAAGGTGTGCGCGGCGCTTATGGACGCAGCTACAGATACAATTCTCTGGAAAGCAACGGGCAACGGCAGCAACAATTTTGGAAAAACCCGTGAAAATTGGTCGAAATTTCTGGGCAAACGGGTCAGGTTGCGCGTTGTAGATCAATCAAAGGAGCCATGGGGACACATTAACTTCGGCGGTCTGTACGGTCTAGGGATTGAAAAAAACGCCGTGATTCAGGTGGGGTCCGTGCGCAATCCTTCGGGAAGGTGATCCACCCTGTTCTGGTAATGGAGCCGGGCGCCTTCGTCCGTGGTTTCGAGCAAGCTAACAGCGCAATTATACTGGCTGAACCGGTTCTGGTCCGTCTGGGGGCATTCGAGCGCCACATTTAATAGGACGGAGCCGAAAGCGCCGTGCGTGACTACCGCAATTCGATCATCTTCTGTGTGCTGCTCTCGAAGACTCTTAAACGCCGCGGCCGCCCGGGCATAGGCTCCCTCACGTTGCTCGCGGACGTGGGCTTCCCACCACCGGGCATCGTCCGCCGTATCCGCCGGGTATTTTGCGGCGCTGAACATGGTTTTGGCTTCGGCGATGGTCAGGCCGCGTTTCGGAATGGGTTCCTCAGCCGCTGGCGGCCCATGCCACGCGGGCCGGTACGTTTCTGCCAGCTCGATTCGTACCTGAATGGGCAGAGCCAGTACCTCATGAAGGGCCTTGGCCGTCTGCATGGCCCGCATCATGGGCGATGTATACAAAGCAGTAATGGCCTGGCCGGAAAGGGCAAGCCCGGCACGCGCCGCCTGGGCATGCCCCAGTTCCGTGAGGGGAGGGTCCGAAGGCGAGTAATCTCCCCCGATATTGCCCTCCGATTGCCCATGTTTTACAAAAAAGATTTGCATGGTTTCACCGATAATCCCTTCGTTTTTCCCATTTCACGCCCCCGCAGGCGCACAAGGCACCCGAAACGTCTTTCAAAGACGATAAAATCGCGAGTCAGTTTATACGGGACTCCTGCTAATCCAGAGCTTTTCCGACTTGTTTTGGTGCAAACTGCCGATTTGCCCCCTCTGGAAATACAAACAAGATACCTGCTTTTTGTTGCCCACAGCAAGAATGTGTGGGGTCAAACACGAGGAAGTACCCTAACAAGGGCTGTGATGCGTTTCAATATTCCGCTTTTCTTTTGTCCGTGCGAAGGGTTTTGTGCCTTATTCTTCGGATTCTTCTTGGGGGCGTTGGAAAATGAGCCCCAGGATTTCTTCCGCAATGGTTTCGGCAGCGCCGGGCCGGGCCAGCGACCGGGCGGCGTCTCCCATATCGGCCAAACGTCCGCTGTCCTCGATCAGGTCTTTGATGGTCTCCGCCAGGCGGTCTCCTGTGAGTTCGGAATCAAGAATCATGGTGGCCGCTCCGGCCTCCTCGAATGCCCGCGCGTTTTGCTCCTGGTGATTGTCGGTGGCGTGGGGAAACGGCACCAGAATCGAGGGTTTGCCCAAGCAAGCCAATTCGGCGGTTGTCGAAGCCCCGGACCGGCTCACGATGAGGTTCGCCGCGGCGCACGCCGTGACCATGTCGTCAATAAACGCAAAAGTATCGATTCGCAGCGTGTGCTCGGCGCTTACGCGCCGCGCTTCCGCAATTCCCGACTGACCGGCCATCCAGAGGAACTGAACCTCGCCGGAAGAGAAGTGCGGGAAAACTGCTGTAAGCGCCTCATTGAGCGACTGTGCCCCCTGGCTTCCCCCGCACACCAACACGACGGGTATGGAAGGATCGAGCCCGAGAGCCGCGCAGGCGTCTTCCCTCGAGGGGGGATGAAGGAAGCCCGCCCGCACGGGGTTCCCGATTACAACAGCCCGCTCGCGAGGGTACTCGCCCAGGGTATCCTCAAAGCTCAAGAGAATTCGGGCCGCTTTCGGAGCCAGCATCCGGTTGGCCATTCCCAGAAGGCGGTTTTGCTCGTGTATAACGGTAGGCACCTCACGCCGTTGCGCCGCTAATCCGCAAGGCAAGGACACGTAGCCACCGACCCCGAATACCAACTGGGGGCGGAATGTCCGGATGTACAACCAGCAGCGGACGGCGCTGTACGCGAGCTTGACGGCGACCCACACGCGCCGCAAGGAACGGCTTCTCGGCCATCCCTCGATGGGCACTCCCCGATAGGCGATGCCGTTGCGCTCACAAATGCGGCGTTCGAGACCTTGATTCCGCCCGACCCACTGGACTGCCAGCAACGGGTCGCGTTTTTGCAGTTCTTCAATCACGGCGATCGCCGGGGAGGTATGGCCGCCCGTGCCACCGCCTGTAATCATAATTCGCATGAATTCACCACCGTCTCATCAAAGGCGCCTCAGGCCGGAACTGTCGACAAACGGCCTGTCGGCTCGGGTTCTGAAGCTTGCTGCGCCACATTTAACAATACGCCCACCATGGCAAGATTCACAATGAGTGCACTACCACCGGCGCTGATGAACGGCAAAGGAAGCCCCGTCGTTGGAAGAAGGCCTGTCGTTACTCCCATATTAATGGCGGCTTGCATGGCAATCACGATTACCATCCCCGTGGCTAACAGTGAGCCCAGAGCATCGGGCGCACACAATGCCACACGGGTGCCTATGACGAGAAAGCACACAAATAGTGCCACCAGGGCGAGCGTGCCGACCAGTCCCATCTCTTCACCCCAAACCGAGAAGATGAAGTCATTGTTTGCGGCATGGAGATAAAACAGCTTCTGCTCGCCTGCGCCCACGCCTTCGCCCCAAATCCGTCCACGCGCAAATCCGGAGAGCGACTGGACCAATTGCATGCCTTCGTCAAACCGGTACTCCCAAGGGTCGCGAAACGCCATGAGCCGTCGCACGCGTTCAGGCGATACCCAACACAAAAGTGCGAAAACCCCTCCGCCGCCCAGGGCGCTGAGGGCGAGGTGCCACCATCGAGCCCCCGCTATGGCTACCATCAGCATGCCTGCACAGGCAATGACGGCGGGTGTGCTCAGGTCTCGCTCGAGCACAACCAACCCCGAGAACAGCATGATAAGCAATACCGGCGGTATGAACCCACGCTTGAAACCGCGCATTTCGTGCTGGTTTTCCGCCAGTTTGACTGCAAGAAGGATGATGATGGCGAATTTAGCAATTTCGGAAGGCTGAACCGTGCCTATGAAGGGAAAGGTAATCCAGCGCTGGGCGTTGTTTCTTTCCGTGCCGATAATCAAGACCAAGACCAGAAGGGTTAAGCTGAAGACAACCACGGTTCTGTAGACCCACCGGTTGCTCCAGCGGTGATAGTCAAAGCGGGATAAGGCCAGCATGGCCGTAAAACCAAGTGCCATGTGAATCACCTGTCGCGAAAGATGGTAAAACATATCGCGCGGGTCATTCTTATCAGTGACGCTCGAGTAGGCCGGACTTGCGCTGAACACCAATACAAGGCCGACGGCACTCAACATGAGCACCACAATGAGTAGAAGCAGGGTTTCGCGTTTCACCGTTTCATCCTTTCACCAGTTGGCGAACACAGTTCTTGAAGTCTCTTCCACGTTCCTCGAAATTCTCGTACATGTCAAAACTGGCACAGGCGGGCGACAACAGCACGACGTCGCCTGAAGCAGCCGCTTTCCATGCCCGCGCCACAGCGTCTTTCATGTCCGCTGCGCGGCTTGCCGCCACGATGTCGCCGAACGCCGCTTCAAGGAGCGGCGCATCGTGGCCCATCGTAATCAACGCTTTGACATGCTGCTCTATCAGCCCCCGAATGACCCGGTAATCGCTGCCTTTGCCCAATCCCCCGGCAATCAAGACAATGGGCTCTCCGAAACTCTCGAGCGCGACTTTCAAGCTGTCAATATTGGTGGCTTTCGAGTCATTGTAGAAGACGACGCCGTTCCATTCCGTCACAAATTCGATGCGGTGTTCCACCCCTTGGAATCCTCGAAGGCCTTCCAGGACTCCGTCCCACGGGAAAGCTCCGGCTCGCGTCATGCAGAGCGCCGCGAGTACGTTCTGGAGATTATGTCGCCCGGGTAATGACGTGTCGGCGGTATGAGCGACCATTTCGTCGCCGTGACAGATTCCTCCATCTTCGCGAAGCCACAGTCCGCGGTCCTGTCGTTTATCCAGGCTGAAACGCCAGACCGCGGCTTTTGGAGAAACCTCGATAGAGGCAGCAACGGGATCGTCGTCATTCAGGACCGCCACATCCCCTTCGCTTTGATGCATAAACAAGCGACGCTTCGCCGCGATGTAGGCATCCATATTCCCATGCCAGGCCAAATGATCGGGGGTAACATTCAGGAGTGCCCCAATCCACGGGTGGAACGTGTGCGCGAGCTCGAGTTGATAGCTGCTTACCTCGAGGACGATGTAGTCGGGAGCGGGTTCCGCCATCACGGCAGCCGAGAGGGGAGTGTCATTGTTGCCTGCAAGCAGCACGGAATAGCCGCACGCCTCAACCAGTGCGCGGGTGAGCTCTGTTGTCGTTGTTTTGCCATTGGTGCCTGTAATCGCCAGGATGCTCGAGTCGGTGCAC
>JAWODE010000666.1:0-11419 GCA_046483455.1 Candidatus Hydrogenedentota bacterium
CGGAAGGCGAAGGCCGTTTTGATGAGGTGGCGGTCGGGCTCACATTCGAGGCGGCCCACCGGGAAGCCATGCGATGCCGGTTGTGCGCCAATCCACAATGCGTTTTGGGATGTCCTGTCGAGATCGATATCCCCGCTTTTATTGGAGCTATTCAGCGCAAGGACCTCTCGGAAGCGGCTCGCATTCTTAAAGATAAGAACAATCTCCCCGCTATCTGCGGCCGGGTTTGCCCCCAGGAGACGCAATGCGAGGCCAAGTGCATTCTGAACGGCTCTGAACGCCCCGTGGCCATCGGAGCTCTCGAACGGTTCGTCGCCGATTGGGAAGCCCGATTCGAGCCCAACCCCCCCACTCCCACTCCCTCTAACGGACATAAGGTCGCGGTGATTGGAAGTGGTCCCGGCGGCCTGACCTGCGCGGCCGACCTCGCCAAAATGGGCTATGACGTCACGATCTTCGAAGCATTCCACGATACCGGCGGCGTCCTCCGGTATGGGATTCCCGAATTCCGCCTGCCCAAGCATATTGTGGACCGCGAAGTGGAGTACGTAAAAAGCCTGGGCGTTAAAATCGAGCTCAACATGGTGATCGGTAAAGTCTTCGCCCTCGAAGACCTGTTCGAACAAGGTTTCGAGGCGATATTCATCGCCGTCGGCGCCGGCGCGCCGGCCTTCCTCAATATCGAAGGCGAAAACCTCGTCGGCGTATACAGCGCGAACGAATTCCTCACCCGGGTCAACCTCATGAAGGCCAATCGCGAGGACTACGACACCCCTGTCTATGTTGGCCGGAAAGTGGCCGTAATCGGCGCAGGAAACGTCTCCATGGATGCCGCACGCACGGCCAAGCGTTTGGGGGCGGACGAAGTGTCCATCGTATACAGACGCTCCCGCGCCGAAATGCCTGCCCGCGCCGCTGAAATCGAGCATGCTGAACACGAGGGCATCATCTTCCAGTTATTGACCAATCCCAAACGAATCCTCGGAGATGAGTCCCAACGTGTCCGCGGTCTCGAATGCGTTCGCATGCAGTTGGGCGAACCGGATGAGTCCGGCCGCCGCCGTCCCGTGCCTATCCCGGGGTCCGAATTCGAGATTGACTGCGATATGGTAATCCCCGCCCTTGGGAATAAGGCCAATCCATTGCTCACGTCGAAGAGCCCCGGCATCCAACTCAACAAGTGGGGCAATATTGTGGCCGATACGAAAACCTGCGCCACCTCCATGCCCGGCGTGTTTGCGGGCGGTGACATCGTCATCGGCGCCGCCACGGTCATCGAGGCGATGGGGGCGGGCAAACGGGCCGCGCGTGCCATCGACGCCTACATCAAAGAGAAATAAGAAAACATGACTCATTATTTATCATAGTTTTATGACATATATTGTTAGCCCTGACGACATATTGTAGCAAGGAGATCGTCTTTTGCGCACTAAATATACATTTTATTTCACATAAAAAATAAAAATACTCGTCAATATAACCAAAATCGTATAAAAAACACATGGACAAGCACCGCGTATTGGTAACAGGGTCCAGCGGTACACTCGGCACAGCACTCGTCAGCCGCATGGCACACGAATGGGACGTCGTACAGCTCGACGCCCGTCCGCCGCTCTCGGCAACGCACGAAGCGCCCGGCACGCTCTATACGGGCTCATTTTTGGATACGGGTCTCGTTCGTAAAGCCATGAAGGGAGTGGAAGCCGTAGTGCACTGCGGAGCCATTCCGGGTTCGCGGCCACCTTTGCATGAGGTGGTCGAAACCAATGTTCAGGGCGCCTTTAACGTGCTCGAGGCCGCCGGTGAATCGGATACGGTAAGCCGGTTCGTGTTTATCTCATCCATTATGTGGCATGGTTTTCACGAGGAACCGGAGGGGCGAAACGTTCCGTCCAGGCTTCCGATCGATGAAACGGTCCATGCCACACCTTCCGACTGTTACGCCACGACCAAAGTCCAGGGTGAACAGTGGTGCAAGCGGTACGCAGATTGGTATGCCAAGCCAGTTATCGCCTTACGTCCTTCCCATATCATCGGCGCCGAGCGGCTTGATACGTTCAGCCCTCTTGAACATGAGAAACCTGGGCGCCATTTGCACGATTACGTGGGCGTATGGGACCTTGTCGACGCCATCGAACGCGCCCTTCGCTATAACCCTCTCGAGAGATTCGAAGCATTCTTGATCAACGCGGATGACCAATACAGCCGGGTACCGAGCGCGGAATTGGTGCGCCGCTGCTTTCCGGAGGTTTCCGAAGTGGTTCGCCAGAAGCTCGACGCCTGCGAGGGCTTTGGAGCGCTTGTGGACTGCAGCAAGGCGAAAAAACGCTTCGGGTGGCAGCCTTCCTACCGGTGCCACCGGTAATATCACTTATCCAATCCAGGCCCCTAATTACCGGCAGGCCGGACACGCACCACGTGCACACTATGCGGAGGAAGGGTGATGGTGTAATAGAGATGGCTCTGCTCAGAGCGCGTTTCGACAGGCGCCTCGTTCAGCATGTCGAAAACCTCGACATTTTCCTCGCCCAGAAAGCCAATGTATGCCAGACTGATATCAATCTCAGCAGTGACCGGCTTGTCGAGCTTTTCGCGCACATCGCCCCCCTCTTCGGTATCTACCTGCCAGCGCTGATCGCCGCAACGCGCGGTGATAAACACCCGCCCGTCTTCTTCACCCCGGCCGTATCGCTCGAGATACACCCGGTTTCCCTCGGCTTCCGCCCCCGTGATCGGTTCCCAACCAGCCGTGGATAACTGCTGAATCAGCGGCACGTACTTCTTGAACAACGGCCGCACCTTGTTATACCACTCCGGTGTCTCAAAAAAGACATCCGTCGCACCATCCTTACTGAAAAACCCCGGGAAGGCCCCATAGAACAGAGCCCGCTGAAAATACCGCTCTGCCATAACGAGTGAAGGCGCACGTTCGATATCCTCATCAACCTCTTCGTCAAGATCCGCTTCTATGGGCTCGCGCAGGAACGAGTCGAAATCCGTGTTCATGAGAAGACAAATTGGTTTTTGATTCGCATACGCCCGTTGTGAAATGAGTGCTTCATCAGAAGAGGGAGACCACCGGCCCGCGCGGCACCAGTCAACCTCCATGCAGGCAATATCTACGAGATGCATCGGAAAACCGGACGCACCTGAGGCCATAACAAGCTTTCCTTCCTGATGAAGTGAGTCTGCCAGAAGGCGCATATATTCATACGTAGAGAACTTGTTCAGGATACCGATCTTCGCTGTATGCCTATCATAAATAAGCGGCATATCCGCCATGCTGAAATGAGCCTCATTGTAGTTCAGCGTCGAGCCCCACTCAGAGAGGCTTTCGAGGTATACCCCGGCCATGCCTCCGGCTGTTGTAACTTCGCCCTCCATCTCGCCGTCTTTCAGTAGATTTACATCACCGCCGGTTTCCCCGAGAAAGAAATCATCAAACCATGCGGTAGCGCCCCTCGTATCCTGCAAAAAGAACTTCACGATCGCTGTGCTGATGGGTGTTTCGGAAGAAAAGGTCTTCGTGATCTGTACAAACCCATCCGTTTCCTGGGGAAGTTGAATAGTCTCCGTCACGGACGCCCCCTCCGAGTCTGTTAAGGTGACCAAAACGGTGGCGGCATCCTCCTCTTCGCTTTTCAAACCCTCTGTCCGGGCATAGCCTCTGAAATCCAGGGCTTTGGGCTCAGTCTGGCCGACCATTATCCGCTGTGCCGCCCCGACTTTCGAAACGTCTCTCGATGTTTCGAGGCGTATGGCCTGCTCTCCGTTGTGTTGGACATCACGGTCAATGGTGTACCCGCCTTCGAGGGGGGGCCAAGCCAGAAGCATAGGCTCTCCCCCGCCCGCCAGACGTTGAATAATTGCCTGCAATTCGGATGTGCCCTTATTGGGCGTTCCGGAAAGTTCGGGGTCAGGATTCGCGGCGAAGACAGCGCCATCGCACCATGGCTTATTTCGCATGCCTACGATGGGACGCCCCGTGCTATCCAACAACCCCGACGTGTTTATCACCTCTGCACCGGCAGGATTCTCGTTTCTTACATACGCCGCGGCCGCCTCAGTTGTCCGGGGCACACTTTCTGGGAGCGGCACCCAGATATTCGTTGGTTCCGAGTGAACAAACGACAGAATGCCCGGCTGCGCCCGAAGGCCGACATTATCTCGGACAGAATGATAAGCGAAGAAGAAATCCTCGGCGCCTTCGATAGAAGCCACGTTCGTCTTGGGTAGCCAAAGGCCTTCCAGGAGGGTGCGCCGCTGATAATAGTGGGGGTACAGTTCGTAATAATCGGCGAGGGCTCCGCGAAATCCCCATCGGGCCGAAAACGGGAAGATGACAAAATCGAAGGTGGCTTTGCCGGGAGTCGAGGTAGCGTTCGGCCCCAAGCCAAAATCATACGCAATGTAGAAAAGACCGGTCCGTGCATCGAAACCAATGCGATAGTGCCTGGGATCATCCATGGGCACAGCCATGGCTACGCCGCGATTACGAGATGATGCGCTTTCGGAATCCCTGTAAATGGCTCCCAAGGGGAATTTCGACATCTTACCGGTCGCGCCGGCGGCAGTGGTGTTCGTATTCGTGTAAATCGTCGCGGTCGCGGAAATGGTATTACGGGGATCATCACACCAAATCCAGCCGGAATCGTCAACAGGGATACCGAAATAAACGGTGATGGCCCTTGGAGCACCGCGCGTATCCTCGACAACACCCTTTACCTCAATGCGATCGTCTCGGGGCGTCATACTCGCTGCAATCTTCAGCTCCAGAGGTTCAATTTCCCCTTCTATCACCAGCGTGCTGTTCTGTTGGTCAAAATCCCAATTCCACGGAGCGAGAAAATCGGACCCGGCAGCGGCATCCCTGGCAAAGAATCCCGGCCCATTAAGCCCGACTTTCTCCTGATTAACCCATACGCCGCAAATCCGCGCGCGCTTTCGCTCCAGAGCCATCTGGAGCCCGTTCCGGGTTTGCATGTAAGGAATCCAGACTTTCTCGACGGGAGCACGGACAGGCTGAGGCCGTACCGCCACCCCTTCGAACATGTAGGTTTCACCACGCAGCTCAAGAAGATTGATATCATCGAAATAAACCGTTCCCAAGTGATTCCGAAAAATGCAATACACATAGACAGACCGAATGGGCTTTTTAGGAACCGCGATGAACCGGCGCTCTTCCCAGTCATGGGTGCCCGTGCTGAAAACCGCGGTTTGCGCCCACCACGCTGTCCCATCTTGAAAGATAAAATCGAGATAAATCGAGTATCCATTGTCGGGGCTGCCGCTAACGTCCTGAGCACGGCTCCACGCACTGGCTACGACAGGGTAAGGCTGTTCCTGGTCCAAATCGACACGCTGGCCCGCCCCGTACTGTAGTTCCCTATCCGTTATCGTGCACTGGATAGCCCGGCTGCCGTCACGGCCCGCGCCGGGCACAATCACGTAGCCTTCCTGCCAAAAGTCCCATTCCGAAAGCTGCTCTCCCTTGCCGTCCTTCTCGGGAACGGGCTCTCCCGTGTCAAAGGAAGGATTCGTGAGAAGCTGCGCCTCCCCTGCCAAATCTACATCCGTTTGGCGAAAAATTTGGTCCAGGGCAGAGGTGGGCGGGACAAAAAGCAGGTTGAAAGAAAAGAATAAGAAAACCGCGCCTACACGCAGCATTCCCCACCCTCGATGACAACGTCGTTGGCGCATATGCGAATAGTCCAATCCTGCCTTACCTCGAAGCTTCCCACCACAGCCTCGAGCACTCTCTGACGCACCGCCAAAGAGAACCTCACGCTTCGGCGAATCGGCGTGTACACCCTCGCAGAACGCACCGCCTTGCTTACACAAGGAAAGTATCCGGCCGTGCGGCGTCCTGCTCAGCTACGCCACCCACCCCGCACGATACCCCTCATGTCCCTTCGAATGCAAGATTCACTCTCTATGACAGCCTTGCATGGAGACACGCTACCTTGACTGAGATTCTCGGTACAAATACTTCTCCTTTTTTTTTGTTATCCCTTTGGCCGGTCTTTCGTTCCATGGAAATCGAAAATTCCGCAAAGCCAGGCAACCCTCTCGAAAAGCCCCCCTGGATTTTCCAAGGAAATATCGAGTTCGACCTAAACAAAGTCTTGCACCGGTGTAGCACAGGCTTTAGAATAAGTAGGTGGTGCACTCAATGGTGAAGTATTGGAGCTCAGGAAGGTCTGAAGGGCTGCTGCAAAGACGCGCGATGCGACACTCGCCGTTTGGGGCCGCGTTTTGCACTCGAATACTCCCCCGGCACAGAAGCCAGCGTTGAATCAGGTCGAAGCCCAATAGAATGCTATGGAACACACAAATCCGCACACCGTCGCGCCTTCCGTGCTTCACTGGCACGAGCAAACCGTACGTTTTGCCCGCGTAGGTATATGCCGGTGCACTTTAAAAGGCAATATTGTCTCCATAGATTCTAAGGCATTGGAAATTTTGGGGATATCGCCCGCGGAACACCCACCCGGCTCGTTTCACAATAAGCCCTTCAATTCGCTTATAAGCGATGCATGCAGCCCCAAGCCCGTCTTCGAGGTCTTCTCGCAACGGCCAGAGGTGCGGGACTTCGATGTGTGCCGCACGGCCTCACCGGAAGAAACACAGTGGCTGAAATTCCACGCATATACCGCGGAAGACCGCAGCACGGGCCAGTCAATCGTGCAAGTTCTCATCCAGGACATTAGCACGCAGCGCCGTGCCGAGGAAGCCCTTCGGGCCAGCGAACGCCGCTTCCGTCTACTGGCCGAGAACATCCCGGGCGTCATTTATCTTTGTCGTAACGACCCCCGCTACACCATGTTGTATCTTAACGACCAAGTGGAGGACCTCACGGGCTATCCGAAGGAGTCTTTTCTGAGCGATGAGGTAAGTTTCGCGGAAATCTATCACCCGGACGACGCGAGAAGCATCTACAGGGAAGTTGATCGGGCACTTGGCAAACGCGCTCCCTTTCAGCTTGTATACCGGATTCGCCACTCTTCCGGCGAATGGCGGTGGGTCGAGGAACATGGCACAGGCGTGTTCGATGAAGAATCCGGCGACCTTTTGTTCCTCGAGGGATTCCTTCACGACATCAGCGAACGGCACCGGGTCCAACAAGCCCTTCGCGAGAGCGAGCAACGGTACCGGTTCCTGACTCAGAATTCCATGGATATCATCGCGCGGTTGGATAGCGAGGGACGCTTCGTGTACCTGTCGCCGGCCGTAGAAACGTTACTAAACGTCGCTCCGGAAGAAATGATAAACCGCTCGCTGTACGAATTCGTCCATCCCGACGAAGCCCCGGCGATTCGATCATTCCATGAAGACATCCGAGGGGAAACCGGCTGCTACCATTTGGAACACCGGTTGCGTCATGCAAATGGATCGTATCCATGGTTCGAAACCAGTCTTCACGTGATGATAAACAAGACTACAAAACAGCGGGAAGCCATCGCGGTCATACGTAACGTCACAGAGCGCCGACGGTTGCGCGAAAAAATCCGAAGCCATGCCGAAAACCTCGAGGCCATGGTTGCTCAACGAACAACGGAATTGGAGAAGTTGCAAGCCCAAAGCGCCGAAATGGAAAAACTGGCTGCAACGGGGCGTATGGCCGCCGGTGTAGCCCATGAAATCAATAACCCCTTGACAGGCATCCGCAATTGTTTAACGATTCTCGCCAAGCACATGCCTGAGGGGCATACCGACCGGCGTTTCCTCGAATTAGCGCAACAGGAAATTGAACGCATTACCCGAATTGTTCACCAAATGTACCAGTTGTATCGTCCCGAGGCCGATCAACCAACGTGGATTCGGATAGAAGATGAAATGCGCGATGTTTGTTTGATGCTGGAACGCACTTTTGCCAAAAAGCACCTGGATGTGCATGTGGCCGTCGAGACGGGTATCCCAGACGCCAGGTTGCCGGAAGGAGCCCTGCGGCAGATTCTCTATAATCTTCTCTTGAATGCAGCCGATGTATCGCCTGAACAAGGCCTTGTCGAGTTTCGAGCAAAGGCCATCGACAACGGGATCGAAATACAAGTGGCGGACCTGGGGGGCGGTATCGCGGAAGATATCCTCCCCCGAATTTTCGAGCCCTTCTTCACCACCAAGAGCGCGCGTGGCGGCAGCGCTATGGGGCTGGGATTGTCCGTCTCGCGCAGCCTGGCAACGGCAATAAACGCACAACTCGAGGTGGAAAACAAGGTTGGGACCGGTGCGACTTTCCGCTTGCTCTTGCCTCTTGACGCCGGCCATTCACCTCTTGACGGAATACAATAATGGACCAAATCAAAGACGATTCAATCTCGGGTCTGAAAACGACGCAAAACGTCGCGCTGAATCCCGTAACCTTCCAGCAACTTATGGAACGGCCGTTCCGCGTACTGCTTGCCGACGACGAAGAAAGCATTGTTGTTTCGACCTTGGAATTATTCAAGAGTGAAGGCTGGGAAGGCGCCGGGGTATATTCGGCTGAAGAGGCGCTCGATCACCTTGAAAGCCAAGAGTTCGATGTTGTTCTGGCCGATTTCAAGATGCCGGGAAACGAAAAACTGGAGTTGCTTCAACAGATCACGGAACTCTCCCCCTACTTACCGGTAATCATCATCACGGGATTTCCGTCCCTTGAGTCCGCCATCGCTAGCGTGCAGCAAAAAGCGTTCGACTACGTCACCAAACCGCTGGACATGGAGTACCTGCTCAAGCGCGCCCGGGAAGCCGCCGAGTATTATCGCTTGAGAAAAGCCCTCTTCAGGAGCGAACAGCGGTACCAGTCCATCATTGATGACGTGTTGGAGATGTCCCAAGTTGCGCTCATGATTGTAGACGCAGAATACCGGATAGCATGGATGAACCGGGCCATGGAACGATTTTTCAACTTTCAGCGCCAACATGCCGTGGGTAAACCGATAAAGGATTTTGTTCGCGAGGAATTCATGCATGTTTTTGAGAAGCCGCAGGACTTCGAGCGGATTATGGTGGCGGCTTACGACAACAACGTGTATCCCGAGCATTTTGAATGCCGCATACTCGAGACGGAAGAGCGTAAGGGGCGATGGTTCGAGCACTGGAGCCAACCCATCGTATCCGGCTTGTATGCGGGCGGGCGCATCGAACAATACGTGGACATTTCGACCAGAAAACACGTCGAGGACGAGCTGCGCTCCAGCCGAGAGCGCCTCCGCCTCGTGGCCGACTTCACATTCGACCTGGAAACATGGGTGGGACCCGAGGGCCAGCTTCTCTACATATCGCCTTCGTGCCGGCGCATTACCGGTTACGATAGCCGGGAGTTTATTAGCGACCCCGCGTTGCTCGTGAATATCGTTCATCCGAAAGACCGTGCTTTCGTCGAAAAACACTACCAGGAAGCTCTCGAGACGAAAGAATCCGAGGCACTCGAGTTCCGAATCGTTACGAAAGACGATCGCGTCCTGTGGATGCATCACATTTGCCAAGCCGTCTATGGAGAAGACGAAAAACTGCTGGGTAGACGCGCCAGCTTTCGTGACATCACCGCGAAGCGCGAGGCGGAAGAGCAACTCCGAAAGCGCGAAGCTATCCTCGAGGCCATCGGCTTCGCCGCGGGGCAATTCCTTCGCGAAGAGCATTGGCAAGATTCCATCGACACGGTTCTGGAAAGGCTCGGCATCGCTTCCGGCGTAAGCTGGATCGCCGTATTTCAGAATTGCCGGCGCGAAAGCGGCAACTATGTCATGCACCCACGATTTACGTGGGCCGCGCCCGAAGTCCGCGGCAGCATTAACGTGCCTCAAATGCAGGGACTTCCCTACCGGGAAGCTGGCCTGGCGCGATGGGAATCGGTGCTCGCACAAGGCGAATGCATTATCGGAAATGTGCGCGAGTTCCCTCTGGTGGAACGACGCCTCCTGCTCCAACAGGAAATCGCTTCGATCCTCGCGGTGCCGCTTTTTGCGGGCCGCCAATGGTGGGGCTTTATCGCGTTTGAAGAAAGTGTCTCTGAGCGCACGTGGACCCGCCCCGAAGTCGACGCCCTTCGCGCGGCCGCCGATACCATCAGTGCGGCCATTCAACGCGCGCAAACCGAGGAAGCCCTACGTTCTCAGGAAGCGTTCCTGAGGCAAATCCAGGAAGTAACGCTCGATGCCGTGGAAGTGATAGACCCCAATGGGGTCATTATGTGGCGCAACACGCTGGCGGCCGAGCTCTACGGGAACGAAATAGGCTCGAAGTGCTACGAGACTCTTCACCGGGAAAACCGCTGTCCGGATTGTGCCCATGTTGCCATCTTGCAGGATGGGGTGCCCCGCGATTACGAATGCCAAGTGCAAGATAAGCGCGGCCAGCGACGCACGATGTGGGTACGTGCGACACCCATGCACGATGCAAAAGGCAACATTAT
Source organism: Candidatus Hydrogenedentota bacterium (assembly GCA_046483455.1). Classification (GTDB taxonomy): domain Bacteria; phylum Hydrogenedentota; class Hydrogenedentia; order Hydrogenedentales; family SLHB01; genus UBA2224. The sequence goes on from JAWODE010000666.1 coordinate 10,397, forward strand.
CGCCGTCGTTGAGACCAGCCGCGACGTTTCCGAGCGGAAACGCATGGAAGAGGCCCTCCGTGAAAGCCAGAAACGCTTGGACTTGGCTCTTGCCGGGAGTGGCCTCGGCCTCTGGGATTGGGACTTTACAAACCGGCGCGTCTATCGTGACGAACGATGGGCATTGTTGCTCGGCTATTCAAACGCGGCCGTCCAGGAACACGGTTACGATCTCCATTGGCTGATGCATCCAGATGACGTGCCGCGTTTCGACGAAGCTTGGGACGACCATGTTCAAGGCCGCACCCCGTTTTGCGAAGTTCAGATTCGGATGAAGCGGCACTCGGGCGCTTGGCGTTGGATGCTCATGCGCGGGCAAGTGGTCGAACGCGACGAAAAAGGGACGCCCGTGCGGTCCACAGGGACGATACGGGACATCTCAGACCTGGTCAATGCCGAACAGGAACAGAAACGCATGGCGGAGCGGATGCGCCAAACCCACAAGCTTGATAGCTTGGCGGTGCTGGCGGGCGGGATAGCTCACGATTTCAATAACCTGCTTATGGGAATCATGGGGAATGCGCATTTGGCTCTTTCCGAGGCTGCGCCCGGCTCGCCCGTACGCCGGCACCTCAACGACATCGAAGATATCGCGCGACGCGCCGCATTGCTCGCCAATCAAATGCTGGCGTTCGCCGGCCAGAGCCAGTTCACGCTTCTGTCGCTCAATGTCTCCGACATGATTCATGACATGGCGCCTCTCTTAAGTGCCTGTGTACCCCGACGTGTCCGTCTCCGGTATGACTTGCGCAACGACATCCCGCCGGTCATGGCGGATGACCGTCAATTGCGTCAAATGGTCATCGCATTGGTCGATAATGCGCGGGAAGCGATCGGCAACTAATATATCTTCAGTAATTTTATTCGTTAATTCATTATAATTAATTGTTTCCCTCTCTGGAAGATTATTTAAAACTTTCTCCACAATTTTATCAGTCAAAACATTTATATCTAAACCTTTCTTTTCCTTCTCCTTTTTTATAT
>JAWODE010000706.1:0-7890 GCA_046483455.1 Candidatus Hydrogenedentota bacterium
GTTCTCGAACGTATTATCGAACGCGAAAAACCCGACGCCCTCCTCCCCACGGTCGGGGGGCAAACCGGCCTTAACCTCGCCGTCGATCTCGCCCAAGCCGGTATTCTCGACAAGCATGGCTGCGAACTCATCGGCGCGCGCCTTCCCGCCATCCAAATGGCCGAAGACCGCGGTCTGTTCAAAGAAGCCGCGGTCCGCTGCGGCTGCGAAGTACCCAGCAGTCTCGTCGTGCATTCCCTCGAGGAAGCCCGCGAATTCGGCGCGACGCTCGGCTACCAGGCCATCATCCGACCGGCCTACACCCTCGGCGGGTCCGGCGCCGGCGTCTCCTTCAACCGTGAAGAATTTGAGCACGTCGTCACGTGGGGACTCGACTTGAGCCCCATCCACGAGATTCTCATCGAGGAATCCGTTCTCGGGTGGAAAGAGTACGAGCTCGAAGTCATGCGCGATCTAAACGATAATGTCGTCATCATCTGTTCGATCGAGAACGTCGACCCCATGGGCATTCACACCGGCGACAGCATCACCGTGGCGCCCGCGCAGACCCTCACCGACAAGGAATACCAGGCTATGCGGGACGCCGCCATCGCCATTATCCGCGAGATCGGCGTTGATACCGGCGGCTCGAATATCCAGTTCGCCGTCAATCCCGATACCGGCCGCATGGTCGTCATCGAGATGAATCCCCGCGTCTCGCGCAGTTCCGCTCTCGCATCCAAGGCCACGGGTTTTCCCATCGCCAAAATCGCCGCAAAGCTCGCCGTCGGGTACGCTCTCAACGAAATTCCCAATGACATTACCCGGGAAACCCCGGCCTCCTTCGAACCCACGATCGATTATTGCGTCACCAAAATTCCCCGGTGGGCCTTCGAAAAGTTCCCCGGCGCCGACGATGTCCTCACCGTTCAGATGAAAAGCGTCGGAGAAGCCATGAGCATCGGCCGCACGTTCAAAGAATCGCTGCAAAAAGGGCTTCGCTCCCTCGAAATTGACCGGTTCGGACTCGGCGCCGACGGCAAAGACAAGCCCTTTACCTCAAATCCCGATTCCGAGGAAGAAAAGGAAACCATTTTACGCGCCGTTCGCACCCCCCGGCCGGGCCGGATTTTTAATGTGGCCCGCGCGTTCCGTCTCGGCGCCACTGAGGAGGAACTCTTCAAAGCGACCAGTATTGACCCCTGGTTCCTTCGCAACATCCGCGAAATTGTCGAGGAAGAAGCCACGCTCCGTTCCGCGAGCCCCCGCGAACCGGCCATCCTGCGCCATGCAAAAGAACTCGGCTTCAGCGACTACCAGTTGGGCCACCTGTGGGGTATGGACCAGATGCAAATACGGGCCCTCAGAAAAGAGAAGGGCGTCATACCCACGTACAAACTTGTCGACACCTGTGCCGCCGAATTCGAGGCCTATACCCCTTATTACTACAGCACCTACAGCGACGAGGATGAAGTCCACGACTCCAACCGCCCGAAGATCATGATCCTGGGCGGCGGTCCCAACCGGATCGGACAGGGCATCGAATTCGATTATTGCTGCGTCCACGCCGCTTTTGCACTCAAAGAAGATGGATTCGAGACCATCATGGTCAACAGCAACCCCGAGACCGTCTCAACGGACTACGACACCTCGGACAGACTCTATTTCGAACCCGTCACCCTCGAGGATGTGCTCAACATCTGTGACCGCGAAAAACCCACGGGCGTCATTGTGCAGTTCGGTGGTCAAACACCCCTTAATCTTGTCGAGGACCTCGAAAAGGCCGGCGTACCCATTATCGGCACGACCCCTGCCAGCATCGCCCGCACCGAAGACCGCAAAGAATTCAGGCAACTGGTCGAGAAATTGGGATTACTGCAGCCCGCCAACGATACGGCCACCTCGCTCGAAGAAGCCCGCAAGATCGCTGATCACATCGGCTACCCGGTGGTTGTCCGGCCTTCCTTCGTTCTTGGGGGACGGGCCATGGAAATCGTCTACGATGAAGCGTCTCTCGACCGCTACATGAATGAAGCGGTTATCGCCTCCCCTGAACGACCTATTCTAATCGACCGGTTCCTCGAGAGCGCCATCGAAATCGACGTGGACGCCCTGTCCGACGGCACGGATGTCGTTGTCGGCGGAATCATGCAGCACATCGAGGAGGCCGGTGTACACTCGGGCGACAGCGCCTGCATTTTGCCGCCCCACGACCTCGATGCCGAGGTCATCGAGCGCATCAAAGAACAAACCCGCGCCCTGGCCAGAGAACTGAACGTAATTGGCCTCATGAATATCCAATACGCTGTACAGGAGCGCGAGATTTATCTCCTTGAGGTCAATCCCCGCGCTTCCCGCACCGTTCCGTTCGTCAGCAAAGCCACCGGCCTGCCTCTTGCCAAAATCGCCGCCCGCGTCATGGCCGGCAAGACCCTGCGCGAACTCGGCGTTACCCAGGACCCCCACCCAAACTATGTTTCCGCCAAAGAGGTCGTCCTACCCTTCATCAAATTCCCCGGTGTGGACATCCTCCTCGGCCCCGAGATGCGCAGTACCGGCGAAGTCATGGGCATTGACGCCACCATGGGGCTCGCCTTTGCCAAAAGCCAGATTGCCGCTGCGAACCGCATCCCCATGAGCGGTACCGTCTTCCTCAGCCTCAACGACCGCGACAAAGAGAAGATGGGAACCATCGCCAAAGACCTCGTCGACCTCGGGTTCCACCTCGTAGCTACCCGCGGCACCGCCGCCTGTCTCCACGAGCAAGGTCTCAATGCCGAAATCGTCTACAAAGTCGAGGAAGACCGGCCGCACGTCGTTGACCGGATGATCAACGGCGAAATCCAGTGGATCATCAACACCCCCCTCGGAAGCACCTCGAAAGCCGACGAACGCGCCATTCGCCGGACCGCTATCGAGCGCTCGTTGCCCATCATGACCACCCTCTCCGCTGCCAGGGCGGCCATCCTCGGCATCCGCGCGCTCCGCGACGGCAAGACCTCCGTCCGTTCCCTCCAGGAATACCACGCGGACGCCTGATCGCCCCCCCAGGAAATTCAGGCGGCCTACGATATTCACGCCATTCGAACGCAGCGCCCGGATTCGGCGCTTTGCGTTCGCCGAAAGCGTGCATTTTCCTTTGGCGCCCGCCATAATGCTCCTCATGCACATGAAGAACTCATCTATCCATGCGAGAATCCATGCAAGCCTCGTGGCGTTTTGGGTGGGAGGATTCGTTTGCGCGGCTGCCGTCGCGGAGGAAGCGCGCGAGACCATCGTCACGCCGCGCCTCAAAGCGGAGTTTGAAGACGGCATCCTCGTTGGGCTTTCCGAGCCCGATGGGCAGGTGTTCGCGTCCTTTGACGACACCAGCGAATTTCTCAGGTGTCTGCATCGCATGGATGTGGAAATTCCCGTCGGGGCGGCTAAGGCGCGCCAGGTCGAGGATATCCCCGGCGGTAAGGCATGGTCCTTCTCGGGCTTTGAAAAACTCCGAGGAACTCGGTTGCGCACGGCGGTTGCAGTCGATGGCGATGAACTCACCATCCGGCAAGAGGCGGAATGCCCCCAGAAACAACTCTGGGGCGCGGAATGGAGCATTCAGGGAATTCCATTGGACTACAACGTCATTGTCCCGGGCCGTTCGGGCGTCCGCCTCACCACCGAAACGCCCGGCTCGAGCTATGTATACGATTACCCGAGGGCGTGGGAAGCGCAACTGGTGGTCGTCGAGGGCGAAAATAGCGGTTTCTATGTCTGGGCGCGGGACCCCGACATTCACTTCAAACGTCTGATAGTCGACCGGAAACCCTCGGGCTGGCAGCTGCACTTCATCAGCATGGCCTATGCCCCCTTCGAGGAAAACGACGCGATTATTTCGCCCGAATGGCGGCTCGGGGCGTACACCGGCGACTGGCGGGTTCCGGCGCGCCGCTACCGCGACTGGATGGTGCGTCATTTCAAGCCCGTCCACGTAGAGAAACAGAAGCCGCGCTGGGTCAAAGACATCCGCTGCTGCGTTATCATGGGACTCGACCTCGGTGTGCTCGAGAACCTCGGCAAAACACTCGATCCCACTCAAACGATCGTTTATGTGCCGAGCTGGCGTGCCCAGGGATACGACCGCGACTATCCGGACTATGACGAGGTCATCGAGGGGGTACACCCCTTCATCGAGCGGGCGCATGCCCTCGGCTTCAAGGTCATGCTTCACGTCAATTACTTCGGCGTGGACCCCTTGAACCCGCTTTACGAACAATTCGAGCCCTACCAGGTACGAAGTCCGTGGGATGACCATAAAAAGCAATGGTGGTCGTGGACCCGCGCCGAGCCGGATATCAGGTTTGCGTACATCAACCCGGCCTGCGAAGCCTGGCGCAACCTTTTCGTCGACCGTATGGCACGCCTCTGCGCGGATTATAACGTCGATGCGCTGCACCTGGACCAGACCCTCTGCATCTACAATGACCACAACGGCCGTATCGACGGCATGACCATGGCCGAAGGCAACATCGCCCTGCATAAGCAGCTTCGCGAAGCCCTCCCGGGCGTCGCCTTGAGCGGCGAAGGCCTGAACGAAGTCACCTACCGTCACGAGGCGTTCGCGCAACGCCATGCCTATGGGCTCCGCCATGCAGAGGGTGTGTGGGACAGGCCATCCCTGCTTGCAGCCCACCCCATTTGTTCGTATCTCTTCCGTCCCTTTACAATTATCAACGGGTATCTGGGCTGCGCGCCGCCCACGTCGGGTCAACTTTACGCCGCCTGGAACGAGGCCTATGAACACTGGGGAGTCATCCCGACTCTCAAACCCTCTTCCGGCAAACTCGATAGTCCCGATGGTTTCGTGCATCAATTCCGCGACGAGTTGATGTTCTGGTTCGAAGCGCGTCCCGAGATCGCCATGGACGACCCCTGGCCGGATACCGTCGCCTTTCCATATCGCGCGGCCACCGGAGAACGCGTCGTCCGAACCATCGACCACCGCCTTCTGGCCGGGGAACGGGTCATCTCCCACACGATTTCAGGCGTGGACGAGGTCGCGCTCCCCGGCACAATCCCCGGCTGGCGAGCCTATGACGCCACGCGTCTGTTCGGGCTGGACCCCGAAGCATGGTATCCCTACTTTGACGACCCGCGCGACTTGTCAGCTCCCCATCTGGCCTCCCTTCCCGAAGGGTTTCGTCCTACAAGCATCATTTTTCACGACGAGATCGGCATCATGCGCACCGAGCAATGTGGTGGATGGGTCAAGGATATCGCCCGTATGCTCGATGATGCGGTGCGTGGCTCGCGCCACCTCGACGGCTCGGACCACCCTTTCGAGGCGAACAGCCCATCCCCGGATGGCGCGTTCTTCCAGCCCCACGGAAACGTGATTCGAGCGCACCCTCCATGGAAAACCGCCACGGGCATAGCGTATGCCCGTCTCGACATCGCCCTGCCCGAAAGCGGTAATTTGTCTTTCGAAGCCGCAGTGGGAATGGACGAGGGTGCCGTCGGCCAGACAGACGGCGTCACCTTCTCGGTGCTCGCCGAAGCGGGTAGCGAAACCCTCGAGGAAGCCGTGCACACCGCCTCGAGCGAACCAGTCCCGCTCGAGCTCGATTTGACCCCTTTCGCGGGGCAGACCGTCGCGCTCGAACTTGCCGTGCATCCCGGCCCGGAGAAGAATCCCAGCTTCGACTGGGCCCGGTGGTATAACGCACGCATCCTTCATCGCCTACATGAAACGGGCACGGTAAAGCTGGGGGGAGCCGTCTCGTATACACATGCCGCATTCGGAGGAAAACTTGTGAGTACCCGGGTGACTGACCCCGGTCTCGCGGTGGATGTTCCGATGCCCGGCGCCCTCTATTTTGTCGGCAAAACCCCGACGGAGACAGACCTGCCGCTTGACCTTGCGTCAAAGGAGTTCACGGTTGTCTTTGCGGATGCCTTGGGTAGCAGGCTCAACGCTCCCCGGCATGCCACCGCCCGCCCAGACAGCGGCCGCGTTGGTGAAACGGCCGTGACCGGCCTGTTCGTCCATCCTCCCAACAAGGGGCAAACCATCCTTGTATACACCATGACGCTGCCGCCCACTCCGGGGATGCTCGAGACATCCGTGGGGCTGCGCGACGGGGCGGAGGAATCGAACGGCGTCGAGTGTATTATCGAAGTCAACGGGCTGGAAATGACCCGCATACGCGTATCGCCCGGCGACGGCCTGCTTCCGTTGCAGGTCGGCTTGGCCCGGTGGGCAGGGAAACCGATTGTCTTGACGTTGATTACCGATTCGGCGGGGCCGTACATCTGCGACTGGGTCATGTGGAACTCCCCCCGCATCCGCGAGGCGCCATGAATGTGAAGTCCAGCGTCTTCTGCCATGAATGGACCCTCGCCGCAAAGAATCTCTTCTTCCCTATCTTCTGCCAGGAATGCGGCCGCCGCCTGTTGACCGACGAGAACGGCTATTTCTGCGGCACTTGCTGGGAACTAATGCCCCGCATCGAACGGCCTTTCTGTACCGTCTGCGGACGCCCCCACCGCGCAGCCGTGGGATTGGGCACACGCTCGAATTTTCCGTGCGGCGAGTGCATTGCGGCGGACGCGAAACGGCCTGTACGGCGCACATACGGGGTGGCGCGGTATGAAGGCGTCATGGAAAAAGCCGTCAAGTTGTTTAAATTCCACGGGAAACAACGGCTGGCCAAACCACTCGGGGAACTCATGGCGGCTTTCGCCGAACAGGAATTAGAATGCGACCGCTACGATCTGGTGGTCCCCGTGCCCTTGCATACGGTACGGGAACGCGAGCGCGGTTACAATCAGGCCCGCCTTTTGGCCGACGCGGTCATTGGGCTGTTTCCTCGGGCGCACGTGGCTCCCCTTCTTCGCAGAACACGGCCTACCCGGGTGCAAAGCACCATTCACGATCCGCGCGAACGCCGCAAGAATATCGAGGGGGCCTTTGCGATTGACGAGGAAATGCCGCCGCCGAAAGGCCAGGTGCTTCTCATTGACGACGTGGTAACGACCGGCTTCACCGTCGCGGAAAATGCGCGCATGCTTCTTCATGCAGGTGCGCGGTCTGTGGATGTTTTTGCCCCCGCACTTGCCGTGCTTCGCGGTGAACCCACGGCACAGTGACCCCCCGGTAACCTTCCTAACGGATATCCGCCGTCAGTGACTTAAGCAGCCCCGATAATCCCCCGATGCGCTTGAGCCGAACGTCAGAGAGGTCCATCCGCTCCAGCTTTTCGCGTGCTTGCTGCTCGTTATCGGCGACTATTGTGCCGGACTCGGTCATCTCTTCGCGGTTCCTGACCACCGCTGAATATTTGAACACGGCCACCTTGTTTCTCCTGGCTGCTGCTAAAACAGAGTCTCATTCCCGCACGTCCAAATCAACTGTCCGAAAAATAATGCCCATATGCTAAGACCGCGTATCTGACCATCTGTCTACATAGATAACACCAGAAGAATAGGTCTAATAACGAAAATAATACTAACAGAATTCACAAGGCTGTGTCAACTCCTTTACGAGATGCCTCACATCTTTTGTAGGGGGAAGCACTTACTCTTCCTGTAAGACGTTTCCCGGCATAGCCCGGCTTGAAAAACCCCGAGTTCCTGCCAACTACCTGCCTACCCCTCGGCCAGGACGGCGTCAGTTTTCTGCCCCGTCCGCTGGGACGATCCGGTTGGGTATAAACGGCACACAGGTCGACCCCTGCCTCGATCAACCCCTTGAGAGTTTCGAGCGCAAAATCGGGGGTCCCCATGAAGACGGTGCGGATCTCTCGGGGGTCGATCACGGGGCCTCCTGATGCTGTTCCATGATTTTTTTGTATTTCTTCCGGAAAAGGCTCTTCTTCAAAGAGGAGAGATGATCGATGAAGAGGACTCCATCGAGATGGTCGATCTCGT
>JAWODE010000708.1:0-2640 GCA_046483455.1 Candidatus Hydrogenedentota bacterium
ATCCCCGCCATTGCCGTCTCCACAACATCGCATGTCTTTTCCATCTCGGAAGAAACGTGGCAACTCGAGGTTTGGAACTCCGGCGACGCGGGAAGCACGTTGGATTTTTCCGTGACGCCGGACCAGCCATGGGTGGCCTGTACCCCAGCCAGCGGCTCAAGTACCGGCTCGAGCGACCGGGTGAGTGTCGCCGTGACCGTATCGCGGGACACGTTGTCTCCAGGAACCGAGAACGCGACGCTGACAGTATCCGCAAACGGGCTCGATCCCGTCACGATCAGTCTCGAAGTATATGTCAGCGACGCGGGCGCCGACGATGATGGCGATGGCCTTGACAATCAAACCGAAGATTATCTAGGTACAAACCGAGATGCTCCGGACACGGATGGCGATGGCCTATCGGACGGGGATGAAGTGCTTGTTTACAACACGCTCCCCCTACATTGGGACACGGATGGCGACGGGGAGAGCGATGGCGATGAGGTTGTTTCGGGCACCGATCCACTCACCGCGCAGAACGCGCCCGACCTGTACAACGAGACCCAGCACGCTATCTGGGATGCCCTGGATGCAATGGAATTACAGAAGAGCATGGACTCGGGATTTGGGGCGGCGGCGTCGGTCCTGGAACAAAGTTCGTGTGTAGACTGGGTCAGCTATTCCGAGGGTACGGAAGAGAGCGAACCCTCGCTTTGCGCCGGGCTGAGTAATGGCGCCCTGTTTGTTGTTTCGAAGGCTTTCCATGCCCCAGATGAGAGCGCCCGTTGCCTTCCTGTGCCTGCTTCCGAGCCGGTGGCAAAAGGCACCTCCATTTTGAATTCGGGGCTTCCCGAAAACCCGTTGGTGTTTGTAAACCTTTATGAGCCGGGGACCAACGAATCCGATGCGGCGGTACTTGCCGACATGGCGCGGGAGCGGGGGTGCGAGGCCGAAACCGGCGGTTGGAGTACCGGCGGATACGGCAGCGTCGATTGGTTCAAGACCATCGCGAGTTACGGCGTGGTCTACGTGGACAGCCATGGCGATTTTGTTGAGGATAAGGATTATGTTCCTGCGCCGGGGGAACCCGCTGATTACCGTCCTGAATGGTACGGTGTCTTAACCGCGGATCTTCGCAATACATATCAGGACCAGGTCTACCTGGATAACGGCGACTTCGCCCAGCGCCGCGTATTCCTGGGAACCACCGTGATAGACGGTCCCGAAGACAACGATTTCAAGGTGCGCAAGAGCATTTATTATATGGTTTCGAGCCTGTTTTTCGATACGTATTGCGGCCAGTTCGAACCGCACAGCATCGTATGGTTCAACATCTGCAAAAGCGGGGTTCAGCCGCCCGGGGGCGCGGCAGACAGTCTGCCGCCTCTCTGGGAAACGTTTCTCGCAAAGAATGCGGGGATCATCTTCGGCTGGAACCATTCCGTCAGCGACGTGGCGGCGCGGCGGGCCTCGAAGTACATGTTCAGCATGTTGCTGGGCGACAATCGGTTCGAGCAGAAATCACCGCCTTTGCGTCCCTACGGCTTCACCGATGCCTGGGTTGGGTTGCAAGAGAAAGGGTACGATTTTGACGAGTACTATCGCCAAGTACGTAGCGATATCAACTGGGATCCGCAGCTCCTGTATGTGCCCCGCGATTATCGCTCGCTGGACCAGGAAGAACCCATCCTCGCACCCACAATCAACGGGGTATTCCTTGATATCGAGGAGGAAGAATTGACCCTCACCGGCAATTTCGGCGACCGGCAGGGCGAGGTGACGATCGGCGACTCATCGCTCTCCGTGGTTTCATGGGACGTCGACGACGTCGTTGTGTCCATCGGCCCGAATGATCACGGCATGGTGTGCGCAAAAGTGGGCAACGTGAAAAGTAATGAAGTGCCCTTGACGCAATGGTCTTGGGAGGTACAGGTCTCTGGCGATATGGACCCCGTAAAAGGGCCGAAGGTGGAGGCGACCGCCGATTTTCGCGGGCGCGCCGATATTCATCCGTGGCGGCCCATGCCGGAGGACGAAGCCGATCGCAACACCCAAGGCGCTCCCTGCTGGGCTGCCCCCGCCATGGAACACGATGGCACATTTGACTACACATTTTCGGGAACATTTGAGGATGAGGAATACATCTACGAGCACTCCGGCGAGGGCAGCGTGCCGGTAACTACCGGTACTAAACAGATGGAAGCATATCAGGGCACGTTCCAACTCGATCCGGACGGCGGAACCTTCAACGTAATGGTCTACGGGACGGGCATCTCACACGTGACGAAAACCAAGAAATCGGACAACTCCGTTACAACCTACGATGAGATGGTGACTATACCCATGATATTTGACGGCTCGATGGAGTACTACGGGACCATAAACGGGGGTAGCACGAATGTCGGCAGCCTGACTGTCGAATGGCAAGACATCGAGCCGGAGAGCCCCCCCGATGAGGATACGCCGGGATAAACACCGGCTCGCAGGCGCCCGCGAGAGCACGGGCATTGCGTGAGATGCTTGTGCGGAGTTTTACACTTGGGGCAAGACCAGGTGCATTTCCGGTCCATGCATGCCGACGGTCTCCGGATCTTTGTCCCCTAAGGGTAATTTCGCTGCCTCGAAAATTCGACTGGTGTGGGACCGGCGCCCTCGCCGGTC
>JAWODE010000059.1:0-3786 GCA_046483455.1 Candidatus Hydrogenedentota bacterium
GACCGGCCTTTCACATACTCCATGGCGATAAAGTACTGCCCCGCGTGCTGACCGACGGCGTAGACGTGCACAATATTGGGATGGCTCAAGCGCGCGGCGGCTTGGGCCTCCCGCAGGAAGCGTTTCACGAACGCGGCATCCTCGGCCAGGTGCCCCGGCAACACCTTGAGCGCCACCACCCGCTGCAGCGACTGCTCGTGGGCCTTGTACACCACCCCCATCCCGCCACGCCCAAGTTCCCGCAAAACCTGGTAATTGCCGATGGTCTGGCCGACCAGAGAGTCGGAATGTGACACGACTGTCCTCCTCGTCTTACTACGGTAGAGAGGAGCATATCGTGTGCCAAGGAGACGATCAAGGAAGGGGGGGTTTGGTCACAGGCGGCATGTAGTGGGGAACAAAGCGGGTCAATGCGAACATCGGAACTATGGTTGCGTGAAACTCGCAAGCTCGCATGTCATTGGCCCATCGATGTCTGATGTAAATTTCACAATGCCCACGCCGGGCGCTATCCAGAAATCTGCGAAGTCGTCATCTCCTTCTCCAAGGAGATATCGGATGGCTCGGACCTTTCCCATGGGCAGGTCAAGCATTTCCTCTCGTTCGGCTTGCCATCGCTGCCAACCGGGCATTCCTTTATCGCGGGCCGTTGTGCTTGTATAGACGCGTTGCTCCATTTGTACGCCAACCTTCATGGGAAATTTGAATGGTACCGAAGGAAGGTCGTCATCTTCGGAATAGTATAAATAGACCCCATCCGAGCGCCGGACGAAATATTGGGATGAGAGTCCCGATTCCGCCGTGAAGCGAAGTTGATAGAACGTTTCTCCGTTATGCTCGACGGTTTTGGGAATGTCGACAACCATGTCGAATCCCCGGTCCGTTTTGTACACCCATTCGCAGCCGACCCCCAAGGGAAACTCATCAGCCGTTATCGTCAGGGGCTGTTGTTCGGAGACGCTCGATTCGCCGCCTTCGTCCGGAGCGGCTGTTACGTCCTGGGATTCGCTCCCAAGCGCCATTATCACCGCCTCGTCGGGGTGGGACGATGGACTATTGGCTGCAAAGTAGAGGATCTCGGGCCCGCCAAGAGCGTACACGCCATCGGGCGCAGTCTGTTTGCGCCACAACTCGGTCCCGTCGTGCTTGTCCAAGGCCACGAGAGCGCCATCTTCAGGCTCGGCGACCACAGTGTATACCGCGTCGCGCGTCACGAGAGGCGAGCCTACTCCGGCCGCGCCGGGAAACACATGCCGCCACCGTTCTTCCTTCTCGGGACTGACGGCCATCAGCAAGGGGTCGGGATCCGTTGTACCCACGTAAATCGAGTCTTCATCTACGGCGCATCGTCTAGGAGCATCGCCGGGTCTGTCCAGCGAAAGCCGCCACTTCTCGCGTGCCGCGCCGCCTTCGTCCACAAAGGCGTACAGGTCGCCGCTCTTAGCACATTGGTGGTAGATCGTGCCATCGGGCCCAACCGTAGGCACACACCATTTGAAGGAACGTCCTTCGGATTGAGGAGACTGCCGCCATTTGATGCTCCCGGCTGCGGTGTCAACGGCAAAGAGTTCTCCGTAGTCCTGGCCCCCGCCGACATACAGCGTTCGTTCATCACGGGAAAGCGCGGGCGACAATCCGTGGCCTCTGAGGGCGCCCAGGGTCCATATCGCATCGCCGGTTTCCGGATCGAGCTTGCTCAGGCCCTCATCGCTGGCCATAACGGCGTAAATATACCCTCGATCGTCGACCACAGGACACGAGACGGCGTAAATGCGCGGCCGCTCCCAGCGCAGTTCGCCTGTGTCTTGAGAAAATGCGCGCAGATGCCAATCGCGGAACCCGGCCACAACGAGTCCATTGGGTAGCAACGCCGGCACGATAAGACTCGGCTGCTCGACCGGGTTCGCGATTTCGTACCGCCATCGCTCGATTCCGTCCGGTCTAAGCGCAATCAGCCGCTCTCCCGCCCAGTTCCAGCCAACACGATTGGCACCCATGACGGCGAAGAGGTTACCGGATTCATCGACCACCGGCTGGCACCCAATCTTGGTGTCGCGGCCCTCCATCGGGGTTTCCCACAGGATTTCGGGTTCGGTGAGCGGTCCGGACACGTCGCTGTATCCTGTGTGCTGCGCGTTGCCGCCCAACATGGGCGACGCGATTGACTCCGGCCCCGAAAACGCCCCGATAAGCGCCCACACAGCTACACACGCAACCACGGTGAGGAAGCAGAGCGCGACCGCTACCAAACGTGGGTTGCGGAAGGAGCCTCTTATTCCCGTCGTTTGTTTCTCCGTATTATCAGAAACAAGCGAAGGGGCTTCTTCTTCCCGTGGCTCTGGCTCCCCCTGTATTTGTTTTTCTTCCTCTTCTCCCTGTTCTTGATAAGCCTCTTCGCCAGATGCGTGCGAGACATTATCCGTGGTCGTTACGTGCACGTCCTGGAGGGGCGGGTCCATCCCTGGCGCGGTCGCCTCGGAGGGAACTTTTTCCTCGGACCGCGGTTCGGTTGAAGGCGAGGTCTCTACTTCCGCGTGCAAGAGTTGGGATCGTGCATCCTCCGGTTCCGAAGAATGAATGGATTGCGACTCTTCGGAGGCCTGTGGAAATTCCTCTATGGCCTTTTTTCTCCGCAGCATCCTTTTGAGCAACCCCGAGGGTTTCTCGAATAGGTTGGCTTCGCGCTGACCAACCCCGGCCGACGACCGCAGCACTTTTTCCAACTCGGCCGCGCACTCGCGCGCAACCTCCTCCGCGGAAGCATATCGTTCTTCCGCATTTTTCGCCGTCATCTTCGCAACAATCGCCGCGGTACCGGCAGGAACGTCGGCTATCACGTCGCGCACGTTCGGAAAGGGCTCGTGAACGATCTGGTACATGAGGGACAGGGGCGGCGTGGTGGCATCATACGCGCTGCGTCCTGCCAGCATCTCGAACAGAGTGACGCCCAGACTGTAGATATCCGAACGGGCATCCACCGCGGAGCCTTGGCACTGCTCGGGCGACATGTACAGCGGCGTGCCCAACATCAACCCGTCCGAGGTGAGCTGCGTCGTCGCCTTCACGGCCTTCGCCAAGCCGAAATCCATGACCTTTACGCGGCCGGCCGCGTTGACGGCGATGTTCTGCGGCTTGATGTCGCGGTGAATGATGCCGTTCTCGTGAGCGGCGGCGAGGGCTTCCGCCGCTTGACGCGTAATGTTCAGCGCATGGCGAATGCCAAACCGGCCTTGTGTTTCGATGATTTCTGCCAGGGTCCATCCTCGCACCAGTTCCATTTCAATGAAATACGAACCTTCATGTTGCCCCACCGCATGAATGATAACGAGGTTAGGATGGGTCAGGCGGGCTGCCGCCCGCGCCTCGCGAAGGAACCGTTTCACGAATACCGCATCCTCGGCCAGATGCTCCGGCAGCACCTTTACCGCCACCCGCCGCTGCAGAACGCGATCCTTCGCCAAATACACAACGCCCATGCCCCCGCGACCCAACTCGCGCAGGATTTGATAGTTGCCGACGGTGCGGCCTATCAGTGATAGCCGTTGCAAAATAGAATTGCTCCTTGGCGCACGGGACATGCATGCGCCTATCTATATATAACTCTAACGCCCCTTGCCTCGAGCTTGGGAATGTGCTCTGTAATTGACCGCTGGCTCAGAGGATTACTGCCACCCGGCCAGTCGTTAGGGCGATCATAGAAATACAACACATCCCCTTCACCAATACCCGAATTCGCGAGCAGCGGACCAAGGTCTCGCACCTGATTGTTGTAAAGGGTGGCAATCT
>JAWODE010000112.1:0-6571 GCA_046483455.1 Candidatus Hydrogenedentota bacterium
CGGCGGCAGCCGATTTGGGGGTGGATCCTTGTATTTCATTGTCTACGGGTAAGCCCCCTGGCTCATGTTTCGCTGCCTCGAAGATCCTTCTTCCTCCGGTGTGGGACCGGCGGCCTCGCCGGTCATGATGAGAAGGAGTGCGGACGGGCCCGTCCGCAGTGATTGTATGGACGGGTTGGACAACCCGTCCTCCGTTACCGCGAAGATTTTCAAGGGTCTGGTGTGAATCGAGGCGGTGTGTCCCCCGCCGGCGGGGGTGGAACGCCGGAAGGCGTTCCGGGGGTGGATTCTCCCGTTGTGGTGTTGAGTTGTGAGGTGAGACGCCGACGAAAAACGGCCGGGACAGACCCCGGTTTGCTGCGCAAACCGTTGGGTCAGTCCCTGTTTTTCGTTCCGGCTGTGGCAGTGTCATGCAACGCTGTGCCTTATCACTCTTCATGATTCCACCGATTCCTCGCCCGCAGCGGCTCCATTTTCGGGTTCGGCGGCCAATTCCATGGGCAATACCCGCCGGAGCTCATCCAGGGTCGTAATGCCCTCCCGGACTCTCAGGACTCCCTGGTGGACGAGAGGTTTCATGCCCATACGAAGCGCGATCTCGTGCAACGCTCGCGTTCGCGGGCGTTCGAGCAGTGCTTCCGCGAGGTCATCGTTCATTGACAAAGCCTCGCCGATGGCGGTGCGTCCCGCGAACCCGGTCTGCCTGCATGCCGCGCAGCCTGTTCCTGCGTGCACGACCGTGTCGCGCGGCAGCCCAAAACGCACGAGGTCTTCCGGAGACACCGGCTTTTCGGATTTGCACTTAGGGCAGATTATGCGCACCAGCCTTTGGGCCAATACGCCCGTTACCGATGACGCGAGCAAGTAGGGTTCGACGCCCATGTCCAGGAGTCGCGTAAATACCCCGGCTGCCGTGCCGCTGTGGATGGTGCTGATGACGAGATGTCCGGTCAGCCCTGCCTGGACCGCCGTCTTTGCGGTTGCGGGATCGCGAATTTCGCCGATCATGATGACCTCGGGGTCTTGCCGCAATATTGCGCGCAACGCCGTCTCGTAGGTGAGCCCCACCCGAGCATTCACCTCCGTTTGAGAGATATTGCCGAGGCGGTACTCGACGGGGTCCTCGATAGTCGCGATGTGGGGCGGGGGGGTTCTCGAATCGGCCAGGGCGCGCAAGACCGCATAAATGGTCGTGGTTTTGCCGCTGGCGCCGGGGCCGGTCAGCAACAGAAGTCCCTGCGGCCGGTCTACGATGCGTTCGAGCAACGCCAGCACGTCCGGGGCGAATCCCAGGGATGAAAGGTCCAACAGAGAAGCATGTGTTTCGAGCAGGCGGATGACGATCTTTTCACCATAGACGGTTGGAAACGTCGAAATGCGCATGGCTCCTCGACCTGTGTCGCCGCGCGCCTCGAGCCGGCCGTCGCGCGGCAGGTCCCGTTGGTACACGGGAATCCGGGCCAGCACCTTCACCCGGGCGATCAATCGCGCCTGATGTTCCTGTGGCAAAGCCGCGACGTTGTGCAGCAACCCATCGAGACGGAAACGGACCGCCAGCCGGTCCTCCCACGGTTCGAGGTGCACATCGCTGGCCGCCTGCGCGGTGGCTTCATCGAGAAGCAGGTCGATGGCTTTGCCGACGCCGGTGTCGCCCGAGGCCAGCGCGTCGAGCATGCGTTGTTCCAATGAGTTTTCGCCGGCTTCCTTTGGAATCTGTTGTTCTTTTTGTTTCATTTATCCGCGTTACACCGTTAGTGACAAGGTATCCGCCAGCGTTGCCATAAAACCGAAAAGGGAAAACGACACCGATAAGACCAGAACACCGAACAGGAGAATGCCTAAGGGAGCGACCACATCGACCAGCACGAGGGTCATACGCCGCACATCGCTTCGGTAAATCGCGGCGATGCGCTCGAAGGCGTCGGGAAGCATCCCCGAGCGTTCACCGAGACGCGCCAGGCTTGTGAACGACGCCGGTAACCGCCCGCCCTGCGCGTTAAAGGCTTCACTTAACGTTTGCCCTTGCGTGATCCGTTCGCTGAGCATACGAAGCCTGCGTTTGAATACCCGGTGAATGGGGGCCTCCGATGCCGCTTCGAGAGCTTCGTCGAGATTCTCGCCCCCCTGGAGGGCTCTACCGGCCAGCCTCGCCGCCACCGCGAGGTTGTGCTTGAAAAACAGATTGCGCAAATACGGCAAAGCCCCAAGCAGCCTTCCCAGCGGCCCGCTCGCAACATTTCGTGGATATGATACAACCGCGCTGTACACGGTGATCGCGAAGTAGACGCCTGCCGCCAGACCCATCACGGCCAATACGGACCAGGCCACGGTTTCAGGGTTTAGAGCAAACACCGGGAGCTTGGGCGGCCACGCGAGACCAAAATCCGCAAAGATAGCCTTAAATTCGGGAAACACCATGACTATCGTGAAAAAGGCGATAGGGAGGGCAAACAAGGTGTATGCGCCATAATAGAGTGCCCAGTCGCGCCAGCGCTCGCTGTTGGCTGCCGTCGTTTCTTCCTCCGCGATGAGCGCACCGAGGGTTTCCGGAAGATGGCCGGACTGCTCGGCCGTCCGCACCAATGACGCCATGCCGGGAGGAAAGAACCGTTTTAACCGGCTCATGGGTTCCGACAACCTGGCGCCCATATTCATCTCATCGGACAACGCGAGCAATACCGAAGCCACGCGGCGGTTCGGCGCATCCAGCGAGGCGTGGCGGAGACCTTCCGCGAGCGGCACGTTGCAGCGGACCATCCCCTCGAGCACCGACAGCGTATCCGTCATATGGCCCCGGCGGAAATACAAAAAACTCTCGGTCCACCACAGCACCAGGAATATCGGAGGCGGAATAAGAGAGAAAAATGCTAGCAGGAGATACCATGTGCCTGGGCCTTCCGACGAACCTTTCAAAAGCACGGCCGAGACAATCGGCACGCCAAGCATCACGAAGAGATAGAGAAGCGTGGGGACGTAAACGGGTCCTCTCCAGACCCGTTTGCGCCGCTCTTTATGCGGAGGGTTTCCACCCCGCAACAAGGCGCCGATATCGGTTTTTAGCAGTTGTTTCCAGTTCATATTAAAAGCCTGACAGCACGTCCGCGAGGGAGAAAATGGGCAAATACATGGCCAATATGATCGCGCCCACCGTCACACCAAGAAATAGCAAGACCATCGGTGTGATAGCCGTGACCATCGCGTTGCCCAACCGCTCTGAATTGCGTGCATACATGTTTGACATATGGCGCACAGTCTCGATAACGTCCCCGCGCTCCTCGGCCGTAGCAAGCAACCAGCACAGGGTGTGATCAAAGAAGCCGGTGTCTTCAAACGCTGCCGATAAACGTTCCCCTTGAGCAACTTCGGCCGCCGCATGCCGCGCCGCACCCACGAGGACCGCATTCCCCGATGCCGCCGCGGATAAATCGAGGCTTTCCATCAACGGCACTTCGCTCGCCTCGAGCATGGCCAGGTTGCGCAGGAAACGACTCATGCTGACCGCGTAATACAACCGACCAAACGGCCCGCATAGCAAACGCAGCCGGTCCATGAATGTGGACCGCGCCCGAGTACGGCCATACCCCCGCCACCACGCGAGAACGAGAGCCGCCAGGATGCCGAAAGCCGCCAGGAGGTATATCCAATTACGCCCCACGAAGCGGCTAATATCGAGAATTACCCGGGTAAGCCACGGCAGTTGCGCGCCGAAATCTTCAAAAATGGCCGCAAACTCGGGCACCACATACCGCAAGAGAAATCCAAGCACCACGAGCGACGCGAGCACGACCAACACGGGATAGGCCAGGGCCGCGCGGAGATTGTTTTTGAGCGATACCATTCGGGAGGATTCCTCGCTAAGCATCGCCAACACCCCGGGCAGGTTGCCGGTGCGTTCCCCGGCGCGGACGGCGCTCACATACGTAGACGGCAATTTTTTTTCGAGCCCTACCAGGGCTTCTTCCAGAGTCGCGCCCTCTTCGAGTTTGCGCTGCAGCGACTTGAACACCGGACGAAGCCGCGGGCTGTCAATGTCCTCGGCCAGGGCCCGCAGCGATTCCACCAGGGGCAGGTTACTGCGCGCGATGGCCAACAACTGCTCGTTGAAGAGATTGACCTCTTCCCAAGACAGGCTACGGCCCAGGCGCGGAAGCGCCCACCGCTTCTGTGCAAGTTCGACCGAACTTACCTGCAAGCCGCGTTCGTGCAGGACAGCGGTCACTTGGCGCGCGGACGATTCCTCCATCGTTCCGGTCGTCGCATGACCCTGCTCGTCTACTGCGCGGTATTTGTACAATGGCATCGTTTATTACTCCTTTATCCTGGCCCGGAGGCGGGCTGCACGTCTATGGATGACCCCCAAGAGAGGGAAATGATCAATCATGAAGCACGGCACCCCTCGTGCAAGCGGAAGTCAACGCCCGGAACGGAAGAAATACACATTCGAGGCGACCGTTGTCATGGGGTCGCGAAGTTCCGGTTTTTCGTTCAAGACGGCCCGCGTATTCAATGGTTCGGACAGACTTTGCGCGCCGTTCAAGAATGCGGAAGTGATTAGACTGAAGATAATGACCGCCGCCGCTACCGCCAGTCGTCCCGTTATCAAACGGGGCGTTGCGCCGCGCCGGAAAGGCAGGGAAACGTCTTCGGTTTCGGGAGCATGCATGGCCGCGGACAAATGCTGGAAGCGCTCGCGGGGGTGTGGATGGCGCAAAACATGCCGGCACGCAGCCAGGCACTCTTTCAGGTCTTTGAATTTCTCGTTGCAGTAGTAACAACGCGTGAGATGACTGCGGATGCGTCGCGCTTCCTCGAAATCCAGTTCACCATCGATGTATGCGGGAAGTTTCTCTGTGACCTCTTGGCAGTCCATCGTTCCTTGACTCCATGATGAAATACACCATAAATCCCTACCGCTACTTCATGTGCGTAAGCGTTCCAGCGATTCGCGGAGTTTCCTCACGGCGAGGATCCGCCTGGACCGCACTGTATTCACCGGACACTGCATCACCGTTGCGATGTCCTCGTTCGAGAGTCCCTGGATTTCGTGCAATACGAACGCCATACGCTGCTCGCCCGGGAGCCGCTCGAGTGCCGCGAAAATCGCCGTTCCCAATTCCGCGTGCCCCGCACATACATCCGGGTGGCTGTCTCCCGACGCCACGGCCAGTTGGGCTTCCTCGAGGTTCTCACGCAAGGAAACCAGCCCCCACCTGCGAATCCGGCGCAATTTGCGGCACCGCTCGAGCCAGATAAACCGCGCGAACGCGAATAAATACGCTTGAACCGAACCCGTGGCGGCATACTTAGCACGCTGCCGCCAGACCCGCAGAAACGTTTCGTGAGCCAAATCCTCTGCCTGCTGGGCGTCCCGGCCCATGGCGTAGAAGAAGTCCAGCAACCGGCGCACGTAGCGATGGTAGAGCTCCTCGAAGGCGGACTCATCGTTTTGCCGCACACGAAGCATCAGGGCGACATCTTGGTCGTTACGCTGATAGTGTTGGTTCTCGTTCACGTTCCGCGGACCTTACGCTAATACAATGCCCTTCCGGCCACGATTTGATCAAGAAAAAAGTACGAATTTCGGTTTTTTCGGAAAACATGGCTTTCGGCCCTCTAAACTATTCTGTGATAATGCCTTAGATGGTCTTTTCGCATACCGCGAAAAGACTGGACAGATCGAACGGGTCCGACCGATTAAACCGATCCGACAAATACCTCCGCAAGAGCATAGGCGGGTCCGGCGACCCGAAGGGTCTCGAATCTCGGTATTGTCCCTCGGTGGACCGGATTTGAGACCACGCGGGCCGCGTGGTCGGAAGAGTGTCGCGGTCAGGAAACGGCGACACAGCCAGCAAGAGCACAGGCGGGCATCCTGGGATCGCCAAGCGCCGGTTTGGCATGGCTTCCCATTCACGCGTCCGCGCGCGGTTTGATACAATCGACCCGAGATGAGCAGACGCGAATCCGATAATTACGCCCGGCGCATGGCACGAGCCACCGTCGCGGCGGCCGTTCTACATGCTGTCCTCGTTGCGTTTTTCAGCATGATGGGGGCTTTGGCGCCGGTAAGCGCTATCGGCCCTGTGCATTCCAGCGAGGAGCCCCTTGTTCTCAATCTTCAGCCCGAGATGGCGCGGAATTTCGTGGATACCGCCGTGCCCGCGGATGAGGAAGTGCAGCCCGATACGGACCTGATTTCGGACAAAGCCTCGAAAGCCAGCGACCTGGAGGCTTCCGAGGGCGCACGTTTGGCTCCGCGTCTCGATCGTATCTCCGACATGGACGATCTGGCAGGTCCTGTGACGCCCGCGCCTTCCGCGCCTCCGACGCCGTCTGCACCCGAGGCGGTTTCCGCCGAGCCGCAAACCGAACCTCAGGAGACGGTCGAGTCTGAGGAAGTCCCCCCAGACCCCGAGGAGCTCGAAGCATTAACCACCGACGCCTTCGCAGAGGAGACGATGCCGGAACGCAGCGATGAAACCGCCGAACAGACACGCCAACAGTTGGCGCGGGCACAGCCGCAACCCGAAACGGCCCCGGCGGCCCCGCCTCAACCACATCTGGGCGTCGC
>JAWODE010000146.1:0-5996 GCA_046483455.1 Candidatus Hydrogenedentota bacterium
GGAGCGGCACGGGAGGAAGGTTCCTTCTGGAACGTGGGAGATCCAATCTGCCCTCCACGAACCACATGGGGCAGAATCATGAAAAATGTGAATCCGTTAGAAGACCCAGGCTGCGCATCGAGGCATGAATAGCCACCGGCATAGATCCTTTTTGCTACGCAAACTATCAGGAAGAACCCGCTTTTTTCGCATCCAACTGGGCGGCGTAAGATGAAAAAGAAGGCGCTATTTCCTCGCTTTCGCGCGGATTTCGAGGAGGCG
Organism: Candidatus Hydrogenedentota bacterium; assembly: GCA_046483455.1. Lineage (GTDB taxonomy): Bacteria > Hydrogenedentota > Hydrogenedentia > Hydrogenedentales > SLHB01 > UBA2224. Next base: position 262 of record JAWODE010000146.1, read on the forward strand.
TTTCATGACGTGATGGAGGTTGCCTTCCCAGGTTTCGGTGCCGAACGCGTCGTGCAGGTCTTTGTAGAGCGGATACAACTCCTGGTACACCCGCCGCGCTCTGGGATTGGGCTTGTACTTCTTCGCCTTCAATCCTGTCATCGCCTTCTGGGCCGAAGCGATGCTGCTGTATCCGCCGGCTTTCTTGCCGGCCACCACGGCTCCGGCGATCGCCGCGCCGAGGGCGCAGGTTTGAGCCGAACGCGAAATCTCCATGGTGCGGCCCATAATGTCGGCATAAATCTGCATCACGAGCGGGTTTTTCTGCGCAATACCGCCGCAATTGATCACCCGCCGGACGGGCACGCCGTATTCTTCAAATCGGTTGATGATGGTGAGGGCGCCAAACCCCGTCCCCTCGATCAGCGCCCGGTAAATTTCCGCCGGCGTGGTGTACAAGGTCTGGCCAAGCAGGAGCCCCGTCAGGCGCTGATCGACCAGAATCGTGCGGTTCCCGTTGTTCCAATCGAGCGCCAGCAACCCCGAAGCGCCGGGGGAAAGTTTTGCGGCCTCTTTCGTGAGCGATTCGTGCGAACCGGCTTTCGGGCCGCCGGCCTCGATGTAATTCACAAACCAATTAAAGATATCGCCCACGGCCGACTGCCCCGCTTCTAGCCCGATGGCATTGGGGAGAATGCTTCCCGGCACGATGCCGCAGAGGCCGGGGATATCCGCCGGCGGTTTGGCGCTCGAAGCCACGGCCATGTCGCAGGTGCTGGTCCCGACGATGCGCGCAAAAATGCCGGGGCGGATGCCCGCGCCGACCGCCCCGAGATGCGCATCAAACGCGGCAACAGCTACCGGGATGCCTTCCGGCAGGCCGGTCTTCTTCGCCCACGCTTTCGATAACCCGCCGACCTTCTTATCGATAGGGTACGCCTTGTCCTTCAGCCGTTCGCGGAGCGCGCCCAGAGCGGGGTCGAGCTTTGAGAGAAACTTCTTGTCGGGATAACCGCCCCAGGCGTCGTTGTACATCGCCTTGTGACCGGCGGCACATACGCTCGCGACGTACTTGTCGGGGGCTTCCCTATCGGTCAGCATGGCCGGAATCCAGTCCGCGCACTCGACCCAGGTATACGCGGCATTGAATACCCCCGGCGCGGTGCGTTTGCAATGCAGAATCTTGCTGAAAAACCACTCGCTGCTGTATGTCCCCCCACATTTTGCCAGGTACTCGGGCCGCATCTTCCTGGCCAACGCGGTGATTTCTTCGGCTTCCTCGATGCTTGTGTGGTCCTTCCAAAGCCACGCCAACGCCGCGGGATTCTTCGCGAAACGTTTCTGGAACGCGAGGGGCCGCCCGTTCTCATCTACGGGCAGAGGCGTGCTGCCCGTAGTGTCCACACCGATACCGATAACTTGGTCGGCGCGGAAGCTTTTCATCGTCTTCTTTGCGGCTTGAAGCGCCTTTTTGATCGTTACTTCGGCCCCTTTGACGTAATCGCCAGGATGCTGCCGGGCGAGGTTCGGGTCATTGCTGAGAATCACGCCCTCCCGGCCGTGGGCGTAGTTCCACACCGCCGTGCCGACCTCGCGGCCATTGGCTACATTCACCACCAGGGCGCGGACCGAGTTTGTGCCATAATCGAGACCAATGGTGTACTTGGGCATGAGTAGCTCCTTTCCGCTGGTATCCGAAAACGGGACCTGTACAACGCGCGTCGCATGCGGACGCGACCGGTTTCTGGAGATGTTGAAAAAGCCATGGCGCGAGTCGCATCCGCGAAAAACAGGGACTGCCCCCACGGTTTGCCCAGCAAACCGGGGTCTGTCCCGGCCGTTTTTCGCTCAATTCCAACAGTTCGACGACTTTTTCAACCGCTCCTCTTTCCCCGTTTTCCTGCAATTGCGATAGGGTTAGTCTAATAAGCGGCGCGGCTTTCCGCAACCCGCGTGCCTTATCGCGGCGGATTCTTACCCGTTCCCGTACTGCCAAAACAGCATGAAAACGGTGAACAGCAAGACAATTTGAAAGAGGGAGACCCACGTCCATGACGCTCGGCGCGAAAGTAGAGTGCCAATTACTCACGCAACCTTTACCCGCTGAGCGGCTGCGGAGTTGCGCGCATCGCTTTATCCGGATATCCTTGGCTTGAAACCTGCGGTGGGTACGCAAAGGCCCTGTGCTGATGGGGCATGACGGTTTTAGGCCAAACAAAAGGGGGGAATGAACTATGGCATCGTCACCGGGTTCGAAATCGGGGGTCAAGCAATTTCTGGTATTCGCACTGGTACTGATTTTCGGCGTGGGGCTGTTCTATCTGCTCACGGTAAGGAATTACCAGAAAGCTTCCGCGGCGAAAAGCTGGGAGGAAACGCCGTGCAAAATCACGCGTTCCGAGGTCACCAGCCGTAGCGAATATCGTGACGGCAGACACCGCACGTACTACAGTGCCGAGGTCGCGTATGCCTACACGTTTAACGGTAAGGAGTACAACGGGTCGCGCTACGATTTTGCAGAGGGCAGCAGCACGTCGCGTGCAAAGGCCCGTGATATTGTCGAGGCCAATCCCGTAGGTGCGGACCGCGTGTGTTACGTCAATCCCAACGAACCATCCGAAGCCGTACTGAACCGTGACTTGCCTACCGTCGCACTCATCGGCGTGCTTGGCATATTTCTGGCCCTCATCGGACTGGGCGGCATGGTCCGGGCCTTTCTGCCCAAAAAGGCGCTGGTGCCCCGCGCGGACGGGTCGGTGGTGCTGCGCCCGCAAACATCTCCGCTGATGCGTTTTGTCGTGGCCACCTGCACGGCTATCGGCTTAGGCGTCGCGACGGTTTTCCTTTTCTCGGAGGGCGTCGCGATTCTTGGGTTTATTTTCGGCGCATTTGCGGTGTTGCTGACCATCGGCGCCGTGTACTTTCTTTTGGCTTTCTTCAATCCACGGGTTACGGTCACCGTTACCTCGCTTGAAGCCGCTCCCGGCGACATGCTCGGCATCTCTTGGCAGTTTTCCGGCTCGACCGCCAAACTCCAGTCTCTGAAGGTTCTTCTCAAGGGTATGGAGGAAACGAGGGTCCGGCGAGGCAACAAATCCTCGAAGAAAACCGAGACCTTCGAGGAAACCGTGCTTTATGAAACGACCGACCCTGGAGAGATGAAGGCCAGCGAAGTCGGGTGCCTGATACCCGAGACCGCGCGCTCCACCGGTACGCAGGGAGACTCGCGGGTCTATTGGCAGTTGTGCATTTACGGAACCATTCCCATGTGGCCCGATGTACGTGAGGAATACGAAATCACCGTAACCCCGGCCGCCGCGGCTGTCGCCCCCGCGCCGGCAACCTGACAAACGAGAGGAGAAGACAAGCCGTGAAGATGAAGTCCCTGCTCGTATTACTTCTTGTTGTGACCTCGATGGCTTACGCCGGTGAAGAGGCCCCTCTGACGCTGTGGCCCGCGCCGCCGCTTGCAAAAGTCCTGCGCAACGCCACTGCCCCAGACGGAGGACCCCGCTCAGTGGTGATCGAAGGCGCGGGATTTCGGTGCCGTAGACCATGAAAATGACACCGACCACGGTTCGGCAACGGAGGACGGGGTCGCCAACCCGTCGTTAAGATCATCGCGGACGGTTACGTCCGCGCTCCTTGTCAGAGTGACCGGCGAGGGCGCCGGTCCCACACCGGGAGAAACAAGAATTTAGGAGGCAGCGAACCATGAGCCGTTGGGCTTACCCGTAGACCATGAAAATAGGGTCCGCCACGCTCCGGCAAGGGAGGACGGGCATTCTTGCCCGTCGGTGAGATCACCGCGGACGGACACGTCCGCGCTCCTTGTCAGAGTGTCCGGCGAGGGCGCCGGTCCCACACCGGAGGAAAAGAGTGTTCGAGGCAGCCCGGGTTTGCTGCGAGGCGAGAGAAAACGGCCCATCCTTTTTGAGATTCGAAGACTTGGAAAGACCGATTAAAGGGTACATGGCATGAGACCGAATCCGGAAGAATTCGCAACCGCACTCCATAATGAAGCGGAGCTACTCCTCGAGCGTTCAGGATTAGGGGCTATACTCCGTGGCTATGGAAAAGTGCATTTTACGGGGAGCTACGCCCTTGACCTCATGGCGTGGCGCGATATCGATGTCCAGCTTGTCCTCTTCGAAATGTGGGATCCCCTCGATGCCTTCTTCGCGTTGGGCCACCAGATCGCCAAACTGCGGGGTGTATTCCACATGACCTTCGACAATCATCTCCGTAGGCCCGCCCCCCACTTATCGGCCGGCCTCTACTGGGGCATCCGGATGATCGATCCAGACACCGACGCCGAATGGAACATCGACGTCTGGGCCGTCGATGACGCCCACGCGCAACAAAACGACGGCCTCATGCAACGCATCCGCGCGGCCCTCGACGACGACGCCCGCCGCCGGCTCCTCGACTTCAAACACGCCTTTCTTACCAAGGATGGGCGCACGCTCCCCTTCAGCAGCACCCCTCTCTACGAAGCCGTGCTTTTCGAAGGCCTCCGCGACGAACCCGCTATCCGCGCATACCTCCGCCAACGCGGCGTCGAGGGCATCTGATCCCGCCGGAAGAATAGACAGGATTCATAAGATTCCCATGAATGATTAAAGGCAAGTCTTGCCAATCGTGGTAATTCTTATGCGAAAGTTCCGGCCACCATTCAGAATCCTGCGCCTGCTTTTCTTGCCCGCTACGTCTCTGTGTGAGCTTATCCGGACCATATCTTTTTCGCTGGTCTTATGTTGGCACCGAAATGGCGTTTGTAGGAAGCCTTCCCCTGTTTTACCTGAGCCTGAATCGAAATATCTTCGGACAGAAGGGGAAAGTATCCATGGGTGGCCCCGCACGTGATAATCTCAATATGACCGGAATCCTGACGGTCCTTGAAATGACTTACCAGATCCTTTTCGTATCGATGTTCCCAGAGATCAAAAATGTGCTGGAAATGATCTCTCCACCATGTCGCCAGGGATTCCATCTCCGTGCGTCCGGTCCGGGAGAAGTCTTCAATATCGTTTTCCGACGCCTCGATCTTTGATGCGAGATAGTTATCGAGTTCGGATTTGAAGGTGTCACTATCAAGCATCTCCGTCAGAATGGGTGTCAGGCCAACGGTCCATTTTGGCGAGATGTTCTCCACCACAAGCCGATCAATGGTCTCAAGAAGGGGAATGTAGGTTTCGGCGGCGGCCTCATTGAGCCAGTCCATGCCGTGGGGCCATCTCCCGTGGGAGATGACATAGGGCAAGTGCGAGTGAAGAACGAGGGAAAAATATCCTGGTGTCGTCATCTTTTCTCCTAACTCCGGTTCACAGAGTAAAAAATTTACTGGGAAAACAACGTATCCGTCGGCAATTCTACCCTAAGAGCACTCTTTTCTTAAATCGGGTATCTTCCGGTCGATGATAGGATAGTGGAGGAGACTCTTTTTCGTGAAAACGCAGAGATTTATCATATTTTTTAGTCTATCCATTCTTCTGGCCGGGTGCGCCGGAAAAACAGTCCGGCAGGAAACCCGGACCATGAAGACCGGTCCGGTCCGGACGCTGTCAGTTGTCCCGGTAAGCACACACCAACACGATCAGCGGTTAATCACCGCTCTGGCAGAAAAATTCTCCATCCACTGGAGCGCGGAGACTTCGGGTACTCACCTGCCGGTCATTCCCGAGACGGGGTTTTATCCCAGTCCAGTGCATGCCACCAGTGAAGCGTTCCAGCGTACCGGAACCTGGACTGACGAG
>JAWODE010000152.1:0-12306 GCA_046483455.1 Candidatus Hydrogenedentota bacterium
GTTAAAGAACTCGGCGAGCGCTACGCTAACCCGACCGTCTTGCGAAACGGCGTCCTCGAGACCCTCGAGGACGCATACGGGCCGGATGTGTATTGCGACTCGATTGTGGACTTCGTAAAGCGGCATCGCGATGAACCCTTCTTCGCCTATTTCCCCATGTGTTTGGTCCATAATCCCTTCGAACCCACGCCCGACAGTCCTGAGTGGGATACCGAGCGCGGCAAGGACCGGAATAGGTATTTTTCGGATATGGTGACGTATATGGATAAGATTGTCGGGCGGATTGTACACACGCTGGAAGAACTGGGCCTGCGCGACAACACCTTGGTCATTTTTACGGGGGATAACGGGACCAACCGGCGCATTTCTTCGAAAATGCGGGACGGCAGCGTAATTGAAGGCGCGAAGGGGCGCCCTATCGAAACGGGCACCCATGTGCCGCTCGTTGCAAATTGGCCGGGCACGATTCCCGAAGGTCTGGTCTGCGACGATCTCGTCGATTTCGCGGATTTCTTTCCGACGTTCGCGGATGTGAGCGGTGCGGCCCCACCCGGCAAGCTGGTGATTGACGGCAGAAGCTTCCTGCCGCAATTGCGGGGAGAAGAAGGCAACCCTCATCACGCGCTTCTCTGTTATTATGATCCCCAATGGGGAAAATGGGAACGCGCGTGCTTTGCCCGTGATAAAGAATGGAAACTGTACGATGACGGCCGCTTGTATAATGTGCAGCGGGATCCGCTTGAACAGCACCCGCTGCCAAAGGATGGCGGAGGCGAGGCCGGAGAGGCTCGCCGAAGACTCGAGCAGACGCTGGAGATTGTGCCCTGATGCCGCGCCGGCACGAGAGTTTGCATTGGTTGCAGCCCATTTGCCCCCTGATTTATGATGCCTGCTATTCAGCGTGTGGGAATCGATGGCCTCAAGTGCTAAGGCTGTATATCTAAATGACATCCGCAACGAACGACAAGGCGTCGTGGCTTTCCGAAGCGGCTCCTGAGGAGCTGCGCCGCATTGTGGATGCTCTGTACCGCGCCCATCGCCTGGTTTCCGCCATTACGGACCTTGATGTGTTGCTGGAACGTATCCTGCAAGAAAGCAAACAGGTAGCGCAGGCAGAAGCGTGTTCTCTTCTCTTGTACGATCCCGAGAGTGAGGAGTTGTACTTTCAAATCGCATTGGGAGAGACGGGAGATCTCCAGACCCTAAAGCGCGAAATCCGGCTCAAGTTGGGTCAGGGTATTGCCGGCACGGCCGCGACGACGCGCGAGTGCGTGAATGTTGTCGACGTCGCAACGGATAACCGTTTTTACGACTTCGCCGATAAACGGTCCAGGTTCCACACGCGAAATCTTCTTGCTATCCCTTTGATTGATCACAATAAGCTTGTTGGGGTGATCGAAGTCGTGAATAAGGTTGGAGGCCCGCATTTCACGGATATCGATCTGCGTGTGATGCAGATGTTCTCGGCTCTGACGGCATCTGCGCTTGCGAACGCCCATCTCATTGAAGAGAATCTGCGCGCGGAACGGCTTGCTGCCCTCGGCCAGGCCGTGGCGGGCATGTCTCACCACACCAAGAACATCCTCGCAGGTATGACAAGCAGCGTCGATCTCATTGACCAAGGCCTTCAAGACGGTAACCAGGAGTTTGTGCATCAAAGCTGGCCGGTTTTCAAGCGTTGCACGGAGCGCATCGCGAATTTCGTCGAAGACATGCTGGCATACTCGAAGCCACGCGTTCCCGTGCGCCGGCCGTGTGATGTTAAGGCAATTCTTCAGGAGGCTTTGGAGACCTTTCAAAATCTTCTCGTTGTCAAAAGAGTGGAGCTTGAGACGGACACCAGCCGCCTCGAGCACCATCCGAATGTGGACGAAAAGGCTATCTACCGGTGTATTCTGAATCTTTTGACGAATGCGGCCGATGCGGTGCCGCGCGAGGGGGGGCGTATTCGCTTATCGGCATTTTCCGGTTCCGACGGCGCCTTACATCTGGAAGTTGCGGACAACGGTCCCGGCATCCCGGAGAATATTCGTAAGAGTGTTTTCGATCCGTTCTTTTCAACCAAGGGTTCCGAAGGAACAGGGCTCGGACTGGCGGTCACGAATAAGATCGTGGAGGAACACGGGGGAACCACGGAGATTCATACGGCGCCCGAAGGCGGCGCGCTCTTGAAGATATGCATCCCTGCTCAATAATCAGCGTTATGAGGTTCGAAGGTGAAGAAGAATAAGGCGGAAAGTCTTGAATACGTTGGCTGGAAGTTCTGGTTCGTGGTCTTTGTGATAGTCGCGGTCCCGGGTAGTTACCTAAGTTTCCAGCTCGTAAGAGAGGGGACTTCGTTTCTGGTGCCCATCGCAATGGGGGGTGTTGGTGCGGCTGTTGGTGCGGGGGTCGTTTCATGGGCCGTGAATGCGGTCTTGCAATACTGGGCCAAGAGACGGCGACTGGCCGCCCGCAAAAAAGTGAAGAAACGATAAAGCAGGATGCAGCGCGTGGCTGACATCATGTGTTATGGCTGAATTACAGGATATAGAGACCTACCTGATCGAGCATCCCGACGATCATGCTCAACGCTGGCGGCTCACCAAGAAGCTGTACATGGCGTGTGAGTACCGCGATGCTTTGTCGCACCTGCTCATTCTCAAACGGAATACGGAGTGGAAACTCAATTACAGCCGGTATCTTGCGGCTACGTATTACCGGCTGGGGCGCTACGAAGAGGCGCTCCAGGAGTTGGAAACGGCCATTACGACGTGGCCGCATGAAATACCGCTTCGGGAACAGCTTGCCAGAGCCTATGAAGTTTCTCAAGAAACGGCGGATGCCATACGAGTCTGGCAGGACATCCTGGCAATAGACCCCCAGCACCCTATTGCCGCTCAGAGTATTCAGCGCCTCAGTGCGGGTCCCGCGGAACTCTCGTCAGAGGATGAACTCAACTTGACGGAAAGCGACAGCGGGATCGACCTTGAAGCCGGTGTGGTGTGTCCAAAATGCGGTGCACGCAACAGCGTCGAGTTTGACCGGTGTTGGCAGTGTCACGCGTCTTTGACCGTTCCGGGCACGCCCACTCCCAAGCCCAAGGCCAAGAAACCGACGTCTCCCTCGACGGCGAGCCGCGTTTGGACCCTTATCATTGGACTTGCCACGGTTGCGCTTCTTTCCGCAGGAGTCTATATCACTCTCGCGTACGCCGTTAGCCGGCCGGTAGCGGTAGACGGATTTATTGTTGCAACGAGCGTAGACGCGTTTCTGGACCATGAATGGTTTGTGGCGCGCGTAGTGGCGGGATGCACTCTGTTAATTGTATGGCCGGCGATTCTTTGGATAGCGGCGATTACGTGTTGTGACCGGCCCGTGTCTTTTGGACGCATTCTCGGCGTAAGTCTTTCAGCCGCGGCATTGACGTATCTGCTACTCTGGCTTCCGTTCCGTATGCTTCCGGTCGCGTTTATCGTTCCCGTCATCCTGACGCTGATAATGATTCCCGTCGTATTTCCCGTGAGGTTGTTCCGTGCTCTTATTGCGTGGTCCGTGCAAATTGTGCTCATGGTGTTGTCTCTGGTCGGCGTCATTATAGCGGTCACCAATGTGACTACCTTCAATCATCTCGATACCCTCATGGCATTGGATGCGGAACGCAGCGCCGAAATGCCGAATGGCGTTTACACGTTTACCATTACGGAATTCCCTGCACGCTATACCATCCGTTGGGAAAAGAGCGGCTCGGAATGGGTCAATGGTGTGGGCCAATTGGTGCGTTTTGAGATCACGCGCGAGGGATCGGATGCTCCCGTGACGGCCGAGTTTCTCGAAAGGAAACAAACGCTGGTCTATCGTCCCGATGAAACGCCGCCTTTTTCGTTCACACATAAGATCGCTCCCGGGCGTGACTACGAGCTCAGCGTGAAAAGTCAAGACAATACGCCTGTGCGTATCGGCGTAGCGGGCCTGTTACTGCCGAAAGCGCAGAAAAAGTAGGGCGCGCAGGTGAACTTCTCGGGGAAATCAATCTCATGCACTACATAAATTTGTCCAAGGACGCGGGTCTTATCGCGGCGGCGGAATACGCACAAGTCCACGACGAGGACCCGGACCATGGGGCGCAGGTAGCCCGTCTGGCAAACCGGTTGTTCGAGGAAACCGCGTGCCTTCACGATTTGTCAGGTGAAGACCAGCGCATCCTGGCTGCCTCGGCGCTTCTCCATGATTTGGGGTGGACGACGCGGCCCGAGGCTCATCATAAGGGCTCGCGCGATATCATTTTCGGGATTGCTCTGGAGGGCTTTGACCAAGAGGAGATCAGCATGATTGCTTGCGTGGCCCGTTACCACCGTAAAGCGCGCCCGAAGAAGAAGCACAAAATTTACCGGGATTTGAGTAAAACTGCCCGGGAAAAGGTGGAAAAACTGGCCGCGATTCTGCGCATTGCCGATGGATTTGATCGGGCTCACGCGGCGACGGTCAAGAAGCTGAAGACGCGTTTGGATGGCGAGGTGCTGACCATTACTGTTGAACAGGAGCCGCGTTGTGGCATTGATATCATGGGCGCCAAACGCAAGAAAGATCTTTTTGAAAAAGTTTTCGGCGTTGAGGTGATTGTCCGGAGCTGAAGGGCGGTGGATGTTCGAAAGATATTCTTCTGCGCGGTCCAGGGGTTGCATGACCCGGTGAAATCCGGTTTACTGAGGCCATGGATAGCATCTGTCACTTGAAAAGGAGATTAGACGTGTTGACGCGAGTATGCATTATCGGTCTGTTGCTTGCCCTCACTGTGGCGGTTTATGCCGAGCCCTTCGAGGTGAATGTCATGTCCTTCAACATTCGCTATGGAACGGCGGATGACGGCGAGAATTCCTGGGGAGACCGGAGGGACATCGTCGTAAACACGATTCGGGAGTATTCGCCCGATATCGTCGGCATGCAGGAGTGCCTGGATTTTCAGGCGAATTACATTGTTGAGCACCTCCCGCAGTACAAGTGGTTCGGCGTCGGGCGCGAGGCGGACACGTCCGGCGAACGCATGGCGATTCTTTACAAATACAAATGGTTGAGTCCCATTAAGGTGGAAAATTTCTGGCTTTCGGAGACGCCGGAAGTGCCCGGTAGCCGTTCGTGGAATACCGCTTGCCCGCGCATGGTGACTGCCGGCCGGTTTTTCCACAGCCGCACGCGCCAGTTCTTCGTGTTCTGCAACACGCACTTCGACCACCGGAGCGAAGCGGCACGCCGGGGCGCCGCCAAAGTTTTGCAGGGTTACATTGCCTCCCTCGAGGACGGCATGCCCGTCGTTGTCACCGGCGACTTCAACTCGAAGGCGGGGGACTCGGCGGCATGGGAGACCCTGGTGCAGGGCGATGTCCGCGATGCGTGGCTTGTTGCGGAGGAAACCGCCGGTCCTCCCCTCACCTTTGGCGGATATGAGCCTCCCACACCCGGCATCGACCGGCGGATCGACTGGATTCTGGTTCGCGGGCCCATCGCCGTCGAGCATTGCGAAACGGTGACGTATAAAGAAAGCGGTCATTACCCCTCCGATCACTACCCGGTGGCTGCGCGTTTGAAGATTACGCCTCGTTGACCCGCGTCCGCCGCTACGTTTCCAGCGTGGGATCGCCGAGGGTTTTGCGCCAATCTGCAAGGCGTGTGCGCAAATCGCCTAGTACGCGCGAGTATACGGCGGATTCAATGACATCGTTCTGCTCATAGGGGTCATTTTCGGTATGGAACAGCTCTTCGCGTCCGGTCTTGAGATGGTGTATGAGTTTGTGTTGGGGCGTCCGTACCATGCGAAAGACATCGTCATAATGACAGAAGATGCTTTCGCGGAGCTTGCTTCGACGTCCGGTCAAGAGGGGCGTCAAGGTGCGTCCCTGCACGCTGTCGGGGATAGGTGCTCCCGCAATGTCGCACATGGTCGGCATGATGTCCATGAGATCGACAAGGGCGTCGCACCGCACTTTCTGCTGAAAGCCGGGTCCGCGGACAATGAGCGGCACGCGCACGGACTCTTCGTACATGTTTTGTTTGCCGAGGAGCCCATGTGCGCCGAGACTCAAACCGTTATCGCCCGCCAGGAAGATCACCGTGTTGTCTAGTTGCCCCCGTTCCTGCAAGCGATGCAGAATTCGTCCCATTTGATTGTCGACATGGGTCAGGAGCGCGTAGTAGCGTCCGATCTCCCGTTTTACAGCATCGGACTCTAAGGGCCGCGGCATCAGCTTTTCGTCGCGGAGGTCCAGTACACCCGGATCGAACGGCGGGGCGGACATGAAATTCGGAGGTGCGCTGAGGCGCTCAGGCGGATAGAGGGCTTCGTACTTTTCGGGCGGCGTTCGGGGGTCGTGAGGCGCCGTGTACCACACAAAGAGCGCGAACGGTTCTTCGCAGCCTTTTTCGAGGAGTTCGAGGGCCCCGTCGGTGAACACTTCGGAAGGATGACGGGGCACTTCGACGGGTGCATCGTCCGCTCCCTGGACCACCGGGATGCTTTCATAATGGTGCATGCCGTCCAGGAAGACGTTGCGCATGAGATAAAAACCATGGTCGCAGGGCCGCCCGTCATTGTGCCACTTGCCGGTGAAGGCGGTCTGATATCCGCGGTTGGACAACGCCTGCGCTATGCGGGGCGCGTCGGGGCGAATCGATTGATTGAAAAAGGTTACGCCGTTGCGAAAACCATACTGGCCCGTCTGGACGCAGGCACGGCTGGGGGTGGAAATCGGGTTCGAGACGTGACAATGCGTAAAATGAACGCCGCCCCGCGCTATCCAGTCCATGTTGGGCGTCCGAATCTCGCGGTTGCCCGCGGCGCCCACCGCCCGAAAATGTTGGTCATCCGTGAAAAGAAACAGGATATTCGAACGTTGGTTGTGATTCGCAATAGCCATGGATACCCCCTACTTCCGTGAAATGGAGGCAACTCCCCCCCTCCCGAACTTAACACCCGTAGAGTATGCCATTTTGGCACAGGCACGCAACCTCAACGTGACGCAAACTCGTAAATGCACGCGCCCTGAGAAGGAAGAGTGCACTCGATGTGAGGATTATTCTCGACGGCGGCTATTTCTTGCCGGCCGTCCTCGTCGATGCAAAACAACGTGCAAGGAGTGGAGATGGGATAGACGTTACGAGGCAATGCCAGTGAAATTGCTTGTGGCTTGTCGCTCACATTGGCCATGACTATCCCTACGTCCCCATCCGAGGCCCGCCACACACTTGCCATCACGGGCGAAAAGGCTTTCCGGTACTGCTTGAGTGCGTCTTTTTGGCCTGCATAGATGGATAACCGGGAGACGTCGATCTCTTCGTCGGTAAGTCGGAGGGCGGGCGGCCGCAGCATGGCGCCATGGAGAAGGTACTTGAGGCCCTGCATGCGGAGCTTCGCCAAGCGGATGAGGTAAGCGACTTCCGCGGGGCGTTCCTCGAAATGGGCGGGCAAAAAGTTGGCGATGGTAGGTTGCTGGCCCCAGACGAAGGCACGCGCCTGTTCGAGGCGGAACTGCGGCGAGAATTTGGTATCAAGCAGCTTCAATGGTTCCGCGGGAGCGAATTCGTCGGGCCACAGCTCATCGTAGGGCGGCATCGTCAGCGACGAGTAATTGCCAAAGAAGATGCCGTAACCGTGATAGACGGCATGGAAAAAGGGGATAGGCTCCCACACGCCCGGCCGCGCATAGCGTTCCATACTGACCTGCAGGCTTAACATAAGGTCCAGGTAGGGTAGCCACGCCTCGCCGCAGCCTTCGCCTGCAAGCACGACGTCCGGACATCGTTCCCGGATATCGGCTTGGAGCATGCGAAATCCGTTCACCCAATACGTGCCTCCCCCGATGGGATGGCCATGTGTGGGGTCGTAGCACGCAAGGCTGAGACAGGCCTGGTCCATGTAGACGGCGCTGACCCCCAAGTTCAGTACCACTTCCTCGGCGAGGGCGGCGTATTTGTCGCGCCAGAACGAGGTGCCTATGCACATGGCCGCGCAGGGGGCGGGTTTGAACGTGTTGTAGGTTTCGGGATGGATTTTTCCGTCGGGTCCTTTGACCGCGTACCGTTCCGCGCCCTCCTTTTTCCAGCTCTCGGTGGTCATGCCCCAGAGCCGCTGGTTCATGTAGACCATCGCGTTCACTCCGGCGTCGCGCGCTTTTTTGACGGCGTCGCGAAATTGGTCTGTTCCCTCGCGTGGGGGCAGATACTCGGGGAATCCGATGTCATAGGGGCAACCGTGCCACCAATGCCAGAAGACGCTTACGGGAAGGCCGGTCCGTTCTTTAATTGCGAGAGCCGGGGGCAAGACTTTTTCCGAACGCCCGCGATTCCATATCCAGAGGCCCGTTTCCGTTACCCACTCCTCGACGGCGCCAGTGCGCAGCCTGGCTTCTTTCGCCCATGGTTGGTCAAGAGCCCATGCGCGGTAGCGCTGGGCGGCGGTAAACCAATCGCCTTGAAAAGTGCCGGTAACCACTCGGTAGGCAGGCGTGTAGTGCTCCCGGCGGTCACCGGTGTTTTCGGGAAGGTGGACGACCTCGATGCCGAGCCGGTCTTCGGGAGCGCCGAATATACAGAAGCGTTTTACGAAGGCCGCGGTGTCGTCGGCACTGAGGAAGATGCCGGGGCCGCCGTCGCTGTAGAGGGCGAAGCATTGCAACGAAAGCAGGCCGGGATAGGCCCATTCGATGCGTCTCGGGTGCTCGGTATCGCACAGGAAGCGTCGCGGCTGTTCGGCAAGTTGCCCCATCCAAATGGGCGCAGCGAGACGCTCATTTTGTTGCGCGGCGATGCCGGGAATCCGCGGGAAATGGAGCGCAGCCAGCGTCAGGTTTTCGATATTCTCGACAGCAATGCTCCAAAAGGCAGTCGGTTTTTCTGAAGCGAGGGAAACCTGGACGACGACCTGCAATTCCGGGGCGTTCTCGAGCTCGAAATCTCTCCAGACCAGTTCGAGCGTCTCTTCGTCATCATCGGACGGTTCAAACCCAAAGGTTTTCGCGGCGCTGGGTGTTATCGTGCCGGGTTCGGACGGAGCGCCCAGGTGGATCGACCACAGATTGTCGCCTTCTCGAGACTCGATGAAGGCGTGGCCATTTTGCTCGTCCGTGAATTCCGTGAGTTGTCCAGTGGCGCCGTCAAAAGTGAGCCGCAAGTAAGCCGTCTCGAGCGCAGGGTTGGACTCGGCAGCTGGAGCGGGGATTGTAAGCGTCGCCGTTAGTAGGAAGCAGAGGAAGAAGAAGGTTCTAAGTACAGGAAGGCGGAAACAAGTCATTGGGATCATCTCCAATGGGTCGGTTCGGATAACGCCTTGGTGCAATTCATTTTGTCCGAATATGCTATCAGATGGGGGAGGCTTTCGGAAAAAGGCGGCACTTAGGGAAATCCCCGGATACCTGAACGAAAGACCGCACGGACCTCCTCTACCTTGCCGCATTTCTGGGGCGCCAACGGCGCGGCAACGTACCAGACAGGGCTGAAGGCCCAGGAAAAGGGCCCAAAAAGAAGGGAGGGCTGAAAGCCCGTAACACGCGCACACAGAGACCGGCCATGTTCCGGGCCTACAGCCCGGAAGATTTAATGAGATCCTGAGCGACCGTTGGCGCTCCGGAAAGAATAACGCTTCTCTCGGATCTCACCAGATGGGTGGTTCGATACCCATAAACAAACGCAATCAGCCAGAGTACTTGAGCGATATCGGGCCAAGTTACCCGGCAATTAGGGACGTACACCGCCGTCTATTCTGCTCTTTGACGCGGTTTCCGTGGTAAGAATGGTATTATTAATAAGAGAAAGAACTGCTTTCTAATGCGGACACAGGAAGACTCCTATGAGAGGCATTCATGTATCTCCCCGCTTTCTTGTAGTGTTCATTTTCCCGCTGATGCTGCTGCAATGCGCGACCGCGCCGAAACCCGCCCCAGAGCCACCGCCCGAGGAAGAAAGGGCTCCGAACGACGTTGGTGAGATTGGTGCTTTGCTGGAGGAAATGAGGGAAATTCGCCAGGCGCAACAAAGCCCAGAAGAGACCGGCGGTGCGGCCTCGCGTACATTGCAGGAAAGACTGAACGAGGGCGCCCGGGTACTGGCGAAAGCGCTCAGCAATCGCATGGGGATAGATTTTCAGGAGCGCGTGTACCAGATGTTCGGGGCCCCCGCCCCCTTGAAAGATGAAACGGTTATGCTCGAAGCGGTTGATAAGAAAGGAAATGTGACCGAAGTGCCCGTGGTCGTGCCAACGCGGGAATTGCGCTCGCTCACGGACCGCAATGTTGCTCAGAAGGCTTTCCGGCTGGTAAGCGAGGATGAGGTGGCCACGGAATTTTATAAAAAGGTGCCGGAACCGGTGAAGGCAGGGGCGGAGACCACATTTCAGCGCGTGTATGGCGAGGTGGATGCTACCGCTATCTCGATGGAAATGCGGCTGATTGTCGCACTTAAAGGGGGAGAATGGGACGAACCGGAAGGCAATAAACCCGCCGCGAATGCAATCGCCGTTCGAGGTCTCGATTTTAAGAAGGGACTACTCGAGAACTCGAACAAGACGTACGATGATACGATGTACGTGGCTGTCGAGAAGTCTTCAGAACCCCCCGAGGTGTTTGAATACCGGATGACCACGGAGTCCAGCAGCGAGGATAGGGGGGTGGGGCGGCTGAAATCGAAGCAGGTGATCTATGTCCGTGGCAAGCACCGGGGTACGGACCCTGCGTACCGGTTGCTGGGTAACGCGGCCCCCGGCACGCGGGTGGGTCTCGAGGGCGAACATCAGATCACGGGCGCGAATATCCATTCCGCCTACACAAAACGGCTGATAGACAGCGAAACGCCGCTTCAACCCAATGTATCGCTCGGATGCCAGGTGGTCGCGACCAGCAAGTCCGAGTTCGAGAAGGCGATGGTTAAACCTCTCGATCGGCGCGAGGTCAAACGATTTTTGTATACCATTGTCGACGACGCGGAACTTCGCGAGTTCAACCGGATTCTTAGCAGTCAGGGGGCGGAATCCGTGCTGGTATACACCGTGGCGCGGTGAAACAGCTTCCTTATTCTTTTGCGGCAACTTCCTGCCGGCGCTTCATGAGCTCTTTGTAAGTGGTCAGAATGATGCCTTCCTCTTCGATGACTTCGCGGACTTTGTCGCTGAGGACCATCTCGAGTTCGGCTTCGCGTTTGCCGCCGGAGGAGGAAATGGCGCTGAAATTTTCGCCGGGCCGGGTAGCGTGCAAGATGATTTGCGTGATCCCCGGTTTTAGGTTGCGCAGGTTGTCAATCAGCGCTTCGATCATGACGTCGGGGTCGCTGGTATCGGCCGTCGAGGTCATAAGGTGGTCGAGCACGGGAAGACCGGCTTCCCAAACGTTCTTCGATGCTTTTTGGAGACGCTCCGCGAGGGCCTGCTGGCGCTGGTCTTCTACCTCGTAACCACTGATGATCAAAATGGGGATTTGTTTTTCGATGCCGATCTTCACGTACCGCTCGAAGTACTCGGGGACGTAAAACAGCGTGCCCATATGTGAATCGAGGTGGGTAATCGGCATACCCAGTTTCTCGGCCAAGGCGATCTGTGCGCGGATTTCAGTCTCGATTTCATCCGCGGTGGCGGTTGCTACAACATCGGGGACTTCATGGGGCAGGTATCCTTCGCTGTCGACAAGACCGGGCACGGCGTTGCGGCCCGCCACAGGTCCCCAGCGGTAGTGTTTCCATTCGGAAGTCATGGTCAGATGGATGCCGTTGTCGATTTCGGGGTGTTCTTTGAGGTAAGCGGCCCATTCCGGGGCCCACGAGCAGGGCATCATGGTGCTGGCCGAGGTCAGCAGACCCTTTTCGAATCCCTCGATGGTCCCGAGGTTGCTTTCATGCGACATGCCGGCGTCGTCGTTGTGAAAGATAAGTATTCTGTCCTCCGGTCCCCAGCCGAGGCGCTCACCGTAGGTTGGCTCGGCGAATGCCGGGAAGGCAAGGATCATACTCAACACAAATAATGGAAGGAGTGATAGGGCGATATGGTTCATCGTGCAAATTCCTTTTTGGAAAAAACTACGTTGCTTGAAGCCCGCGACCGCCGGGGCATTTGAGAGTAGCCTACTGAAGATTTCCGCCCCGATCAACTTGGCGGACCAAGCGAAATCACCGGATAAGCCAAACCAAATCAGAACTGGGCAAATCACGCAGCCTGGCAATACCGCTCGAACCGCTCTGAGTTTTCTGACAGAATGTAGCGCCTGACCTCGTGTCAGGCGTCCGGGTCCAAGACGCCTGACACGAGGTCAGGCGCTACATCCGGATTGTCTAAAATGTCGTTTAGGGAAACGC
>JAWODE010000174.1:0-10459 GCA_046483455.1 Candidatus Hydrogenedentota bacterium
GGAAGATCAATGTCAGGCAAGGCGGCCAAAGTTGTAGTGACACAAGCACATCAAACCATTTTGCAGCAACTAGCGCAGTCGAAAACGGTTTCGCATCCCGTGGTATAGCCCTGTTGCTTCAACACTTCAGCCAAGGTCAGTTCCCGCGGTTTCATGTGGCCGGCATTTGCATGAAAGATACCGTAGCGAAAGGGGTGGCGTCCGGTCATGCAGCTTCCGCGCGTGGGCGAACACACTGGAGCCGCCGAATAGAAACGATTGAAGCGAATTCCGGTGCGCGCCATCTCGTCCAGCGTGGGCGTGCGCAAGACCGAATGTCCGTTGTAGCCGGTATCGCCCCAGCCCTGGTCATCGGTCATGCACAGGATGATATTCGGACACTTTCGCCGGGGTTTATTTTGCGCCGGCGCGTGTCCCGCCAGCATCGCCCCCGCGGCGACAAGGCCAACCTGTTTTAGAAACGAACGGCGCTTTATTCTCACAAGAGCCTCCTGAGAATGCGAGCCTTCACGTTGAAAACCGGTTATTCATGCTCCCACTTCACAATCCACGGGTCGCTGGTGCGTTTCTGAAAGGCGCGCAATTTATCCTTCAATCGCTTTAAAGTACCTGCGTGGTCGGGATTATCAGCCAGATTGTTAACCTCGTGCGGGTCCGTTTCGAGGTCATACAGCTCGAACTCGGGACGATGGAGGTAGGCGTCGACCTTGCGCTTCGCGTAATACTCTTCCCCGCGTTCCACGATCCCCTGCCATGTTGCCGAGGCGTACAAATCCGAGGCGAAGGGGTATTGCAATCCGTGGGCAATATTCCAGATCAGTTTGTAGCGGCGTTCCCGAACCACGCGCATGGGATAGTACATGGTGATCTCGTGGAAGGTATGGGAGGCATAGATTTCATCCCAGCCGTCTGAGGAACCATCCCGCACAACCGGTAGAAACGAGCGCCCGTGGAATTCTTTCTCTCCGGTATCCACACCCGCAAAATCCAGCACAGTCGGCGCAATATCCGCCCACGTGACCATCGCATCCGTAACAGTGCCCGTGCTCTCCGCGTAGGGGTCGCGCACCACACAGGGAAGATTCATTCCCGGTTCATAGAGATTTGTCTTGGCCCCTGGAAACGCGATGCCGTTATCCGACACATAGATAATCAGGGTGTCGTTCCAATGGCCGGTCTCCTCGAGAATTTCGATGAGCCGGAGCAGCCCCGCGTCCGCCGTCTGCACGGAGCCGTAGTACTTGGCCAGTTCCTCACGGCACTCCGGCGAATCAGGCAGGTAGGGCGGCACAATGACGTCTTCGGGAGAGACCGGGTCCGCCCCTTGCCGGTGAAATGGCCGGTGGGGCTGCGTGGTGCAGAAATACAAGAAAAACGGTTTCTCGCTGTCTTCGGCAACAAAGTCTCGGCAAGCGTCGGCCATGGTCGTTGGTACATTGCCCTTGGCCTTCAAATACGTGTCGAAATGGTAGACATGCTCGGGCGCGACATGGTATTTGCCCAACTGGCCGGTACGGTATCCCGCTTTGCTCAAGCGCACCGGCAGGCTCTCGACGTCATCGAAAGACGCGAAATGATGATAGGAATGCTGGTGGCCGTACTGCCCGTTTGCATGGTTGTGGAGACCGGACAGAATGACCGACCGGCTTGCGCTGCAGCTTGCCGACGTGCAGAATCCGTGCGTAAAACGCGTGCCTTCCGCCGCGAGTCGATCGAGCCCCGGCGTCTTGATGACGGGATTGCCATAGCATCCGGCATCGTTGGTGCCCTGGTCGTCGACCACATACACCAACACATTTCGCTTCCTGCCGGGCGCCTCTTGTGCCTTAGCACGTCCCGCCGCGGAAGCGGCCGCCACCCCAGCGCCTGCCATGGTAAGAAAACTTCGCCGATTCAATCTTTCCATCATTATCGTGCCCCCTGGAGTTGTCACTGTCCGTTACTATCATGCACGCATGGTCACATTTTCGGTGACTTCGCGCTCCCATGTCCAATAAGCCGCGATAAGCGATACGAGCATATCCGGATGTTTTTCGGCCAGGTCATCTTGCTCGCCAAGATCGTTCTCGAGGTTGAACAATCGAGCCGGGTTCAATCGATCGGGCTCATTCACCGACTTGTCCGCAACCAGTTTCCACGGTCCTTTCCGCACCGCGGCGCGCCGTTTGAACCGCCAGAAAAGCGTTCGCTCCGGCAGCGCCTCCCTCCGAAGCAGGTGGCCGGTGAGATCGACTCCGTCAATAGGGCGGTCCGGAGGAACCACAGCGCCGGCGAGAGCCGCCATTGTCGGAAATAAATCCATGGTCATGGCCGTAGCTTGGCTTTCGCCCGGCCGTATCCTGCCCGGCCAATACCCAATGGCCGGCACCCTGTGGCCGCCTTCCCACAAGCCGCCCTTGTTTCCTCTCAAAGGCCCGTTCGAGCCTAACTTCGTTGCCCCGTTGTCGGAACAGAAAAAGATGAGCGTGTTGTCCTCGATGCCGCAACGGCGTAGGGATTCAACGATCCGCCCAATGCCTTCGTCCATGGCCTCGATCATCTCTTTGTAAGCGTTTTCTTTGTCCTTGCGCGAACCCTGTGTGGGATGAGGGTCGCCGGGTTCCCGGTCGGCTTTGTCGTTTCTGCCCTGTAACGGAAAATGCGGCGCTTCGTGGGCCAAATACAGGCAAAACGGTGCGTCAATATGGTCTTCAATAAAGCGCACGCCATGCTCCGTGATCAAGTCCGTAACATACCCCTCCTCCGCTTCCAATTTATCGTCGCGCCACCAGTCGATTTCGCCCACCATGTCGATGTGCGAATGGTAATCCACGTTGCCACTGACGTAGCCCCGAAACGTGTCAAACCCTTGGTGCACGGGATTGAACGCGGCAGGATACCCGAGATGCCACTTGCCGAAGATAGCCGTATCGTATCCCTGTGGTGCAAGGATTTCCGCAAAGGTGATCTCGTCGAGGGGCATGCCCGTGTCCCGGTGTCCCTTCGCCGTGATGACCCCATCAATCCCGGTCCGCTGCTGGTAGCGCCCGGTGACCAGCGCGGCGCGGGTGGGACTGCATACCGGGGCGTTACTGTGGAAATCCGTGAAGCGAAGTCCTTCGGCGGCCAAGGCGTCAAGATTGGGGGTTTTAATCCTGGTGTTGCCATAACACCCGAGGTCGCCGTAGCCCAAATCGTCCGCCATGATCAGCACGAAATTCGGCTTGCGGGCTTTCGAGGCTGCATGCCCGGCCCGACCTGCACACAAACCGAGGGCCGTTACAGCGGCGCCTTGCAGGAATCTTCGGCGAGTACACGTGCGCTCGACCATGCTCCGCTCCTCCTACTTCACTCGCCGCACGTACACGTAATACGCGCCGCGCTCGGTGCCATCTTCTTCGATAAACCATGTCTGCAACTTCGCCGGGCCCGCTTCAAGCGATACACGGAACGTCACGCCGAGGGCGCCTTTGGGGACATCCGCCGCGACGGCTACATCCTGCAGGGTCATCTTGGCGCGGGTGATGTTAAGGGCGGTGCCATCCTCGGGCGCGGCGGTAATGGCGAGGTTGGCTTCCTTGGGCCAACGGCGGAGTTCAAACTCGTATTCGCCGGTGTGCACCACCTCGACGGCCCACCAGCCGTTGGCTTTCTTGCCGTTACGGATCGTTTCCTGGTTCCAGGGCACGTCTCCATGCCAGTCGTGACATAACAACGTGACTTCATCGACGGCCTCGGGACCCAGCGGAATGTAACTGAAATCGTCGAAGCGCTCGGAGACGCTCGCCCACCATTTTTCGTATTCGCCCCGAAGCCGCTCGACCACGTCGGGATGGTCTTTTGCTACGTTGGTGGTCTGTCCGGGATCCGCGGCCATATCGTAAAGCGCCGCGCCGTTGATAAGCCGCCATTTTTGCGTCATGACAGCCGAATTGCGCCATTTTTCGGGAACCTCGACTCGCTGAGTATCGACCATGATCGCACGGTCCGGCCAATCAACAATGGCCTCATCCCTGTGGAGCAACGGCGCCAGGCTTCGCCCGTCGAATTTCACCGCGTGCGGCGGTTGGAGCCCGCAGAGATCAATAAGCGTGGGCAAAAGGTCCATGTGTGCGGCAAGCGTATCAACGGCGCGCCCACCGCCGACCCCTCCGCCGGGCCACCGAATGAAGCACGGCACCCGGTGTCCGCCATCGTACTGACTGCCTTTCTTACCCCGCATCCCCGCGTTGTAACCTTTTGCGGGGAATTGCTCGCGGTCCGTAGCCACCCCCGCCGCCGAACCGTTGTCGGTCATGAAGATCAGGATGGTGTTTTCTTCCAGCCCCCATTCACGCAATTTCGCCATTAACCGTCCCATGTTGTCGTCGATATTGGTGATCATTCCGTAGAAAGCGGGGTTGACCACGTTCTCTTTGCCCTCATACATTTCGCGGTACGTGTCGGGCACGTAAAAGGGGCTGTGGGGCGCATTGGTGGGAACATAGCAGAAAAAGGGACGGTCGCGGTTGGCTTCGATGAAATTCAATGCGTTTTCGAACCATACGTCCGTGCAATAGCCCTCGTATTTTTGCGGCTCGCCGTTGTGGAAGTACGTGTCGTCGAAATAATCGTTCCCCCAATAATCCGGCGCCTGCGTGACCCCGCCACCGCCATGCACCACGGTTTCCTGGAACCCCCGGTCCTGGGGGCGATAGGGATAATTGTCGCCGAGGTGCCACTTGCCGAAAATACCGGTGCGGTAGCCGTTATCCGCGAACACTTCGGCCATGGTGGTCTCTTCGGCGTTCATGATCGAGCGCCCCATAATGGTGTGCCAGATACCCGTACGCAACGAATAGCGCCCGGTCATCAGCGCAGACCGCGTCGGGGCGCAGGTAGGACACACATGAAAATTGTCAAACCGCACACTCTCGCCGTGAAGCGCATCGAGATTAGGCGTGCGGATAATCGGGTTGCCATAGCAGCCGAGGTCACCGTAGCCCTGGTCGTCCGTCATCACCAGCACAACATTGGGCCGCGAGGGCCTCGCCGCTCTCCGAATCCGCGCGCATTGGCTGAGTGCCAACACCGCCGCGCCCAGTCCCGCACTCCGCAAAAATCCGCGCCGTGAAATCTCGTGTTTCTTCATGTCCACCCCCTTTGTTAAGACCGTGTAAACGAATTAAACAACAACATCCTCGCCGTCATCTGTCTCCCCTGTGTCTCTCATCGCGAGAAAGCCGCATCCAAACTCGGCGAATTGGGCATCCACCCCGCCTACGGGGCTTGCCCGCCTCCGGAGGGGACGGAAGGCCCGCTTCCCAGCGTCATTCCTGCGCAAGCAGGAATCCAGAGGGCTTACGGGAGGCTGGGCTCCACAGCCATGGAGTCACTCGGCTCCCCCATCGTACGCATCCGCCTTGACCCGCTCGTAAATTCGCATTCAATTCCGGCTGTAGAAGCACCAGCGCCGAAACCCGCCGCACCATTTTCGTATTGTAGCACCACGCCCACCAGCGGTGAATTCATCCTCAGCGACCTTTTTTGACTCTCTCCGGTGTGGGACCGCCGCCCTCGGCGGTCATTGTCTCCTCTGGTACGATTCTTTTTCTGACCGGCGAGGACGCCGGTCCCACACTTTTTGATCCACACTTCCCGGTCCACATTTTTTGGGTCGGGCACTTTTTACTTGCACAATGCTGGATTCCGGTTAAACAATGAGCTCTTCGCCGCCCGTCGTCCCGGCAACGTCCCCCATAGCATCTTTAAGTACGCCGATATCGGCGCCGAGGGCCTTGCTGAAGAGCGAAATGTCGCCGCTGTGGAGCATCAAATTCGCGCCGGCCTTCGCCCAGGCGATTTCCTGCTCGATGGTGTCCCAGAAAAAATGAACGCCTACCCCAACATTCACGGCCCGCGCTTTCGCGATCAGTTCCCCAATAACCCGTTCGAATTCCGGATGCTGGTATTGTTCCGGTATGCCGATGTTGCAGGTCATGTCATGCGGCCCCACAAGCACGCCATCCAGCCCAGGCACCGCCAGAATCGCATCGAGGTTATCCATGGCCGGGATGCTTTCGATATTCACGATGAGAACGTTCTCGGCGCAGCGCTCGCCCACATAGGCCTGCATTTCGGGCGATAAGGCGCTGGAATCCTCGAGAACGCGCTCGAGCCGCGCGCCCTTTAACGGCCGGTACTTTGTGGCCCCCACGAGTGCGCGAACTTCTTCCGGCGTCTCGACATACGCCGAAACAACGCCGCTGGCGCCCCCATCGAGCACCTGGCACGCCAGATAGGGATCGGCCCTCGGAATGCGCACAATTGGCACGATGCCGAGCGCGCTATACGTGCGGCACATCCACGACAGCGTCACACGGTCCTGCACGATGTGCTCCGTGTCCAGAAACACGAAATCAAGTCCCGTCTGCCGCACCGCCGAGGGCCAATGCGGTGACGCCGAGACAATCGACGTGCCGTAGACCCGCCCCCCTCCCTGCAGCTTCTTCCGAAATTCCTTCCCTGTCATGCCACCGCTTCCTCTCTCTTCATACCGGCTTAAGAACCCGCAGTTTAGAGTTCTTGACGATATGCTTGACCCGCTCTCGGTACGCAGCCATATGCGGCGCGTTCAAATGCGCGTGGAGATGCTCGATACTCGCCCATTGCTCGATGACGACCACCATGTTTTCCCGCAAAGACGGTTGCGCATCGAGCCCGGCATCGATATCGATGGCCGGTGCGTAAGCGAGGCACCCGTCTTCACTAAGAACGTTCGGCACATTGGCCTTCAAAATCTCCACTAATTCCGCTCGTTTCCCAGGCTCTACTTCAATGGTCGCAATAACGTGGATCATGGTTTCTCCTGTGTGATAAAAGGCTTCGACTTCTCTGCAGGATACCGAAATATAGCCCTCGGTGCACGTTCCGCGGTAGAAACGTTTCCATCGACAAAGAGAAACGCCGTGCCGTGCACCACAGACGCGAAAAATGGCCGGTAAAGTGCTATATTTCCATTATTCGTATATTTCTCTTTTCATCACCGGAATGTCTACTGTTGTGCTACAATTTCTGCGGGAAAGGTTGAAACGGTTGGGGGAGGCTACTCAGCCATGGAAAAAATCAAAACAGTTCCTGGCGACGGACAAGAAAACGCGGAACTGCGTCAGCGGGTTCGCGAGCTCGAAAAGGCCAAGCGCGAACTCGAGCACGCCCAACGCTTGTTGCGCTCGCGGGAAGAACATGAACGGCGTTTCACGGAGCAGCTTTCGTCGCTAGTAACAATCACCAATGAGTTATCGACCTTGGAATCGGTGAACGAGCTATGCCGCCGGGCGGTGGAATGGGGGCGCGCCAATCTTGGGTTCGATCGGCTCGGCATCTGGTTCCGTACCGAAGAACCCGACGTCATTCGGGGATCCTGGGGCGTAGACGAAAGCGGCCTGCTTCGAGATGAGCGGCACCTCCGCACCCGCATCGACCCGGAAGGCCCCGAGGGGCGCATCTTCCTCGCAAAAGAACCGTTTGTGTTGATCGAACATGCCACATTCCCCGGCCCGGAGCCCGAATCCGAGGTGACAGCACCCCAATTCTTCGCGGCCCTCTGGGATGGCGAGAAAGTAATCGGGCACGTGAGCGCAGACAATCTTCTGCGCGATACCGGCATGACCCGCCACCAATGTGAAGTACTCCGCTTGTTCGGCACGGTGGTGGCCTACCTGTGTTCGCGCAAGCGCATCGATCTCGAACGCGAGCATGTTATTATCGAACTGAAAAACGCCCTGGCGAAAATCAAGACTCTGCAGGGGCTGATTCCCATTTGCGCGGAGTGTAAGCGCATTCGCGATGACAAGGGTTCTTGGACTAAACTTGAGAACTACGTGAAAGAACACTCGGAGGCGGACTTCAGTCACAGCCTCTGCCCGGAATGCATCGAGAAGCTCTACGGCAACGATGATTCCGGCCGGGAAACATAGAACCCCGTCAGCCTCGGAAGGAGCAAATCATGCGAATGCCTTTGTCTCTAATGCTGGTCTGTCTGTCCTCCGCCGCCATGGCAGCGGCAACAAATCCCCAGTTCATCAATATTTTTCCGCCCCAGGGCGAGCACACTCACGGAAGCAGCATCATCCAGTGTTCCGACGGCTCTTTTCTCGCCTGTTGGTTCCAGGGCTCCGGCGAGCGGACCGCCAACGATGTGCGCATCCTGGGCTCACGTTTGAAAAAAGGCGCATCCCAATGGTCGCCGGTGTTTCTCATGGCCGACACGCCCAACCTGCCGGACTGCAATCCCGTGCTGTACCTGGACCGTCACGAGCGCGTCTGGCTGTTCTGGATAGCCGTACGCGCCAACCGCTGGGAATGTTCGCTCTTGAAATACCGGCGGGCAACGAATCCCCACGGCGCCGAAGCGCCCGTGTGGGACTGGCAGGACGCTATCATCTTGAAGCCCGGCGAGGAATTCCCCCGGCAGCTCGCGGCGGGATTCGAGGCTCTCGATTACGACGAAGGCATGTGGGCCGAATATGCGCCGCCCTACCACCGTTTGCTGATAGACGCAGCGGGCGACCCCGCCAAACGCCAGATGGGCTGGATGACCCGCATCCACCCTTATACGCTCGATAACGGCCGGATACTTCTCCCTCTGTACTCCGACGGATTCAACGTCTCGCTCGTGGCCATTTCCGACGATGACGGCAAAACCTGGCGCCCCAGCGCGCCCATGGTCGGACTCGGCCCGATTCAACCGACCCTCGTTCAGAAAAACAACGGCACCCTCGTCGCCTACCTGCGCGACAGCGGCGCAGCCCCCAACCGCGTCATGGCGAGCTATTCGGAGGATAATGGCGAGACGTGGACACCCGCCAAAGACACGCAACTGCCCAATCCCGGGTCGAGCCTCGAAGCCATCGAACTGGAGAGCGGCAACTGGCTGATGATACTGAACGATACCGAAGCAGGCCGCCACCGTCTCAGTGCCTTCTTATCGGACAACGAAGGCGCCACGTGGAAATGGCGGCGCATCATCGAGCCCGGCGCCCTGGGCGGAAATTCCTTTTCCTACCCCTCCGTCCTCCAAGCACCGGACGGCGCCATCCATATGACCTACTCCACCCGGACCGATCAGGGCAGTTGCATTCGCTATGCGGTCATCACCGAAGCGTGGGTGAAGAGCGGTGACTAAAACAGTCTGGCCAGTTCTACCGCGGCGCGTTTGGCTTGTGCTTGAAGCGCTCCAACGCGCTCGGTCAATCGTGGCTTCACCTCATCGCGGTCCGCCTTAAGTTTCTCCGCGCATTCAAGCACTCTCTCAGCACTAAAATCAGTCAACTCGACTGTGTACTCGTCAAGCCCCACCATCTCCATAAAATGCCGCACTTTCGGAGCATAATTAAGGGCTACGCACGGCGTACCAGCCGCCACAGCCAGAATTTGGCAATGGAGACGCATGCCGATCATCAGTTCCGAAGCCGCCATAGCGGCCATAAGCTGCCGGTGATTGTAGTGACGGTTGGACATAACAAACACACTGGCCTCGCGGCCGGCTTCCTTGGCCACCTCTTCGACGATCCCTTCATCCATATAATGGGTACAAATGAGGATAGCGCTCCACCCCCACTGCTCGATCACGTGCCGCACCACCCGCCCCATCTCGCGCACGAAAACCGGCCGCGTCAACGTGGCCTCATTTCTTTCCCCGACCCACGTATCAAGATACGCGTTGAGATTGATGGCGATGCGCGGGCCCTCTCCCGTTTGCGCACTCAAGAAATCCCCGATTTCGCGTTGCATTTCCGGGCTGAGGCGCTGGTTGAGAGCCGGGTCTGCCGCGAGAACCGGCTCAATATGGACACCCAACTCGTGCATAATGGCAATCGATGCCTCTTCACGTAGCGTCACGCCGTCTGAATGGTCGAGGAGGTACCGCACGATCTTCCTGCCCTTCGCCGTATAGACAGGACCGACGCCCACACTATAGAAAAAGACTTTCTTGCCCAGCCGCCTCGCCAACGGTAAAGCCAACAGCAAACTGGTCAGATAGTTGTAAAGAGGGTTCCAGAATTTCCGGTCAAACAGAATGGCGGAAGTAACAATCACAGCATCTGAACGCAATACCGAGCGGAGAAGTGGCAATCCCAGCGATTTTATACTGAGATTCCACGGCAAGGTGGGCACCGCCTCAAGGGGAAGGTCTGCATAGGTGTCGCGAATGAAGGCCGGGTTAACAGTAAGCACCTCGCACTGGACATTGGGAAGCACTTCGGCAATATCCCTCACTATGTTTTCGAGGATAGCCGCGTCGCCCGCGTTACGTCCTGTGTAAGAGCCGATAATACTGATCCTGGGCATTGTCGTGAGTCTCGCCATTTTCTGTCTGCTACATCGCTTCCGATGTGTGCTCTAGCTGGGCCTTTCACCTGCGGTAAGCCCGTTTGCGTCGCCTCCACCGTTCCAGCATCTTGAAAGGCAAAATCCGCAACATCCACCGCAATCCCGG
>JAWODE010000415.1:0-6228 GCA_046483455.1 Candidatus Hydrogenedentota bacterium
CGACCGGATACGGCTCGGGCATTATTTGGAGACATACCCGTACGACCTCATCCATTGCCATCTCGACAATGACCACCGGATCGGGAAGGGCGTTGCGAAGAAGCGGGGCCTCCCTCTCGTACGCTCGAACTATTACGGCGAAGGTTTCCCCGATAAGCGCACCTTCACCCGGCTGGTTGCCGGCGCCGCGCACGTGATCGAACCGTCACACCTTGCCGCGGACCACGACGCTCGGGCTCACGGCCTCGAACCTTCGCACCAGACCGTCGTACCGGGGGCGGTGGACGTCGAGCGCTTCGATCCCGCGCGGGAAGTGCCCGACGGACGCCGCTGGCTGAATATCCCAGCCGATGCCTTCGTAGTCGGCATTGTGGCGCGCATGCAGACCCACCGGCACTACGAGGACTTTTTCGAAGCCGTGCGGATGCTCGTTGCGAAGTATCCACATGCCCACGTGATTGTGGTGGGGCGCGGCACCCGGCAGGAAAAAGTCGGGAAAGAACCCGTGCGGCGGTTCGGACTTGCGGACCACGTGCATTTCCCCGGCTATCTCGACGGCGAGAATTACGTGGGCATGTTGAACGCGTTCGACGTGAAGGTGTACCTCGTGCCCGGCAGCGACGGGACCTGCCGTGCCGTCCGCGAATGCATGGCCATGCGCAAACCCGCGGTTGTTGCGGACCGGGGGATGCTGCGCGAGATCGTGGATGACGGCGAGAACGGTATTGTTTGCGATGGTTCCGCCGAGGCGTTGTTTAGCGCGTTGGACCGCTTGGCCGATGATCGTCAACTTATCCACCGGATGGGAATGGCGGCGCGCGAGAAAGCCGTCGCGCACTATTCACTCGAAGCGCAAGCCGGGGCCGTCAAAGACATATACAAGCGCGTGCTGGGCGGTCCGGACACCTGACACTCTCGTACAGCGAATAAGGTTGACTCTCGCAAAGATGCGAGGGTTATTTTTCGAAGCGAATCTCGTCGATGGTCACGGTTACGTTCGCGATGTTGCAGGGGTCGAAACGCAGGGAGGTGATCTCACCGCGCCAGCGGGGATGTTTGGCCAAGTTTAGGGTGTAGGTGTGCATGGCCTCTTCAGTTTCGATGGGAAAATGCACACTGGTGGCCTCGCTGATGGCGGCGCCCGTTTCCGACCAGAAGAGTTGTCCGGCTATTGTGCCTGGCAGACTGCCCGTGACCTGCATCGTGATCGTCAGACGGGGGAACTCGGCGGCTTGCAGGCCAAGCGTGCGGACCTGCAACGCCGGATCGGCGGACGTCGTCGTAAACTCGAGCATCCCGTCGCGCACCGTGAAGTCCGAGACGCCCATCATGCGTGCCCAGCCCTGGGGACCGTTGGAAAAATCCCAAACGCGTCGCATGGCTTGGTCCGCGAAGGCATAGGGGCCGAGTCCGACGTCGGCCGGACCGATATTGACGGGCCATGTTGCCGGCTCCTCTACCGCGAAGACCCGCCGGATGGCTTCGTACATCTTGAAACCGAACTCGGTGTTGGGTTCGATGTAACTGCCTTCCCCCCATTCGTTGAGGGGGCCCAGGATGACGATGTTGCGCTCGTGGGCCTCTGTCCAGTCTTTGCTGTCGCGGAGAATGCGCTCGAAGAGGTCTGGGGTGCGGCCAAGGATGGCCAGCGCACGCGAGCCGTGCCAGGGACGCGAATCCCAGCCGGTATCCACTACGGGGAAGTACGTCAGGGGGCCGGCGATGGCCTCGTGGGCGTCCCACGCTTCGGGGGCCGTGTCGGCCACGTCGCTGAATTGGGCGCGCTTGGGCACGGTCGAGCGTTTCACGGCATCGCCCCATTCGTGGTAGGTCGTGAATCCGTAATATCCTTCTTTTGCGAGAAGTTCAGAGCGGTCGCGCGACACGTTGTAGCCCATGGCGACGTAGGTGATGCCTTCATACCCGGCAGCGCGCGCCATTTGCTGGGATTCCTCGAACGATTCGAGGACGGCCTCCGGGCCGCCCAAGTCGCGCCGGATGTTGTCGGGCGACCAGATGAATACCGCGGGCTTGCCGTCGATACGGTAATAGCCGGGCAGGTTGAAATATTTGTCGAGCCATTCCTGCGTGACGTTGCGCCAGTCTTCGGCCGAGTGGGTATCCGGGGGATTATGATTGGCCCACATAATGGCGACCTCGAGTTGATCGCGGTAGCGCGCCATGCGGTAGGCTTCGAACCAATGCGTGAGATGCTGGCTTCCCGCGACCCAGTACCAATCCACCAGGAAGCCCGTGATGCCGTTCTCGACGGCCCACTTGATCTGCCAGTCCACCACTTCGGGATTCCCTTCATCGTAGTACCCGAGCAGGGGTTTGCGGATGGGGTCGACGTAACGGACGGGGTCCCACTTCACGTCCGACCCCCAGCCCGGGAAATAATAAGCGAGTACGTCGATTTCTGTTTCCACCGGACGTGGTTCGGGTACGTACTCGGCCTTCTGCACAGGCATGGGGGACAGAAATTCGAGCACGGCCCGCTGCTCGTCAGCAGGCGCGTTTTCCGAAAACTCGAGGCCGATTTGCGCTGTTCCCGCTGCGTCCGCGCGCACGGTCCAATTGAGTGTGGCCCGCTGCCGGAAGTCCAGAGAGCCGACGGTCTGACGGGCATCTCCCTTAACGAGGGTCAGCCCGCCGGGTATCTCGAGACCCGCCTCGAAGGGTTCCGATGACCTCCCGCCTTCGTTTAAAAAGATTGCCGTAACGACGCAGTCCCGTTGCGCCCGGTTCGCGCCATTTTCGAAGCCGAAATGGAGCACCCGGATGTCGGCGGGGCCTTGGGGGCGCTCGGCAATTTCAATGGATTTTACGGTAAGTCCGGCCGCGGGGGCGGACTCGAGGCCCAGGGCCAGGATCGAGTCGCGCCATGCGGATTCCCCTTGGAGTTCGAGGTCGTATACGCGGAAATCATCTGACGCGTCGATCTCGAAGGTCCGTGTTTCACGCCCCGGTCCCCTCGCACCGGTCCAGAATAACGACGCGGTCGTGGATTCTTCCGCTTTGAGCGCGATGGATACCCATCCTTTATCCGCGACGGAGAGATTGAGTGGTGGAGAAACGAGTATGCCGCTCCCGGGCCAGAGCCGCCACGCCTCGCCACCGTCTTCAAACGCCCACCGGTATTTGTCTGTGGCCGGCGTGCGGTCCTTTGCCGAGTCGTATATCCGCAACCAATCCAGTTCGAAATGCGCATCTTCATACAAATCAAGGCGTAGCTGGCGGATGGTCCCCTCGGTATGCCAGAACGGCAGGATCACAACCTCCTGCCACGTATCCGGCTGGTCGATTGTGAAATTCGTGACTTTTTTCTCGCTGAATCCGTTGTATTTGCCTTCCATATCGCCGGTCCAGAAGAGCTGGCCTTTTCCCTCACGGCTGGCCTTGATGCGCAGCACGGCGAATTGCCAGGCGCTGGTCTCGATTTGGGCTTCCGAATAGGTAAAGAACGGGTCCCAGTCGACGGTGTCGCACGACAGGATGCCGTTTTCAGCCGTGACATTCGTTATGTGACTGTTGGCCCGCCACGGTTCAACCTCTTTCGGAGTATTAAACTCCCATGCGGCGATCGGCATCTCGGGAACACCGGCCAAACTGATTAACGAGGCTAAGATTGTCATGAACACGCGAGTTCCTCCTTCTATGTATTAGCCTGTCGCGGTCTTTTCTGAGTTCGACCAACCCCCTGGTTGCCGTTTCCAATGGCCTGTAATGAGAAGGCGATTGGGGCGTGTTCCTGTACTTTTGGGGCTGCTGTGCATTACCGTATCAAGCAAAGGAGCATTATTGTATCCGTGATGATGAGTTTTTGCGAAAAAACTTTTATCAAACAAGAGGAACCATGGTCCAGCATGCGTGTAATGCTGCTTGTACTGGTGCTGAGTTTCTTGCTCACCTCGTGTGGGAAATCGCCGGAGCCCGAAGAGCGGCCCAATGTGGCGCTTATTGTCATCGACGCATTGCGGTACGATCGCGTTGACGCCGAGCGCAACGGGAAGCCGGTAATGCCGACTTTGAAAGCGTTTCGGGATGAGTCGTTGTGGTTTTCAAACGCGGCAGTGGCGTGTACGTGGACCAAGCCGTCGATGGTGTCGATGTTTACGTCGTTGTATGTGCCCGCCCACGGCGTCGTGTTCAGCTCGACCGCGAAGAACGCGTCCCCAACGGAACGATTTGTGGCTGAAGAACTGACACTGTTGCCCGAAATGCTGCAAGAGGCGGGATATTTCACCATGGGCGTGCAAACGAATCCGCATCTTACCCACGAGATGGGATTCGCACAGGGCATGGACGCGTACCCGTATTTGGCGCTTGCTCGAGCGGACCGAGTTACGCAAAAAGCGCTGGCGTTGCTCGACGAGCACGGGGGAGAGAATCCGTTCTTTCTGTATGTTCACTATATTGATCCCCACGAACCCTATTGGCCGCCGGACGAGTACAAACGGTTGTTTGCCGCCGAAGAGGGCATCGACCCCGCGGACTTGGCCCAACTCGCCCCGGACGCCTTTAAGAAATATCGCGAGGATGCGGGTCTCCATAAAGTAGGATGGAAAAAAGAACGTGAATTCGGACCCCTGGCACCCGAGCAAAAGGAGGTTATTCGAGCCTACTACGATGGCGAAGCGCGGTTCGCGGACGACCAGGCCGCCCGGTTGCTCGAAGCCCTCGAACGTGATTTTCCGAATACCTTGATCATCATTACGGCGGACCACGGCGAGGAACTCTGGGACCACGGGGCTACCGGACACGGGCATTCGTTGTACGAAGAATTGGCCCATGTACCTTTGGCCATGAAGGGCCCTGGCATCGAGTCGGGAATTGTCGAGGAACCCGCGGAGGCAATCGACCTTGTTCCCACCATTGCGGGTTTTGTGAAGATGCCTTCCTCAGAGTTGTGGCAGGGACGCGACCTGTTAGGCGGAGACTCTCGACGTGATGCACGGGTATTCTCGCGCACCCGCGCGTCAATCCCGTTCGAGAGCGTGGACCTGCTCGCCGTACGTGAGGGCGGCTGGAAACTTATCGTGGACCAGCACACCGATGAAGACGCTCTCTTCAATCTCGCCAAGGACCCCGGAGAAACGCGGAATGTACTCGGGGAAAGACCGAAAGCAGCGACGGCATTGCGTAACGCATTGACGGCGCACCGGCGACAGTGCCAAACCGTGCACGAACGCCTGGCGATACCCGACGACACTGCCAAACCGGCCGAATTGTCTGATGAAACGATGGAGCAGCTAAAAGATTTGGGGTACGTGCATTGAAATACACCTGCTCTTTGTCTGCCTCGAAAATTCTTGTCTCCTGCGGTGTGGGACCGCCGCCCCCGGCGGTCAGTATTACAAGGAGCGCGGACGTATCCGTCCGCGGTGGTCTTAACGACGGGCTGGGGTGGCCGACCTGCCCCTGGTGGCGGCCCTGCTGGAGCGCGGCGACCGGAGTCTGATCGTGCGCGACGTGGACGGCGGCCTGCACTTCGCGGGCGACCTGGCCAACGCGCGCTCGGTCCGGGACGTCCTGGGCCGGCTGGCCGAGGAGGCCGACCTGGCCGACCTCGTCGCGACCGACGGCGAGCGGCTCGTCGCGCTCTTCGACGACGTCTTCGACCACGCCTCGTTCACCGGTCGCTCCGGCACCTTCTTCGCCTACGAAGGCCTCGGAAGCATCTACTGGCACATGGTCTCCAAGCTGCAGCTGGCGGTGCTCGAGACCTGGCGCCGGGCCGCCTGGGCCGGCGAGGACCCGGCCACGGTCGCCGCCCTCGCAGGCGCGTACGACGACGTCCGCGCCGGGCTGGGCTTCCACAAGACACCCGAGGTCTACGGCGCCTTCCCGACCGATCCCTACTCGCACACGCCCGCCCACGCCGGTGCGCAGCAGCCCGGCATGACCGGGCAGGTCAAGGAGGACGTGCTCACCCGCATCGGCGAGCTGGGCGTCGTCGTGCAGGACGGCCGGCTGGGCTTCGCGCCCGGCCTGCTGAAGCGCGGCGAGCTCCTCGCCGACCCGCTCGACGTGCAGGCCCGGACCGTCGCGGGGCCGCAACGCCTGGCCCAGCCGCGCGGCAGCCTCGCCTTCACCGTCTGCCAGGTGCCCGTCGTGTACACGGTCGGCGACGGGCCCGGCCGCATGCGCGTGACCCGCCGTGACGGCAGCGCCGACGTGCTGGACGGGACCGCCCTGGACGCCGCCACCAGCCGCGAGGTCTTCGAC
>JAWODE010000475.1:0-3138 GCA_046483455.1 Candidatus Hydrogenedentota bacterium
TTCGCGCCTATCTATCTTTCGATGATAGCCGCAAGCTCACCCGGCGTAAGGCCGGCCGAATCCGCAATAAGTTTTAAGCGTTGATCTGCTTGGGCATGGACGCCGGCATTCTCGAGTTTTTCCAGTACATCTTCGACGGAG
Source organism: Candidatus Hydrogenedentota bacterium (assembly GCA_046483455.1). Lineage (GTDB taxonomy): Bacteria > Hydrogenedentota > Hydrogenedentia > Hydrogenedentales > SLHB01 > UBA2224. Next base: position 142 of record JAWODE010000475.1, read on the forward strand.
ACTCCGCGCTCTTGGCAGTATTCCGCTAAGGTTCTCCTACCGAGTCCAGCACCCGAGCGATAGCGTTCCGCGAGTCCGCCCCCTCGGCCCCCTCCGCCTCGTGTAGCATCGAGGAGTGCAAAGAGGGCGTTTGGCGACACCCCATGTCTTGATGCGATGCTCAAAAGCGTTTCGTTTGCACTTTCAACGTCGTACCCTTCCGCCTCGAAGCGTGCGATAATAACGTCAATAGAGGTGTCTGTTCGCTCGGCCAACTCGGTGATGGTCCAATCCTCGGCATGGGGCACGGGCGGATGGGCACTTACCCGTTCCCAGTAATCTTTGATGTCCTCGTTCCACGTGACAACATATCCGATGGGCCAGAATTCCCAAATGCCACCAGCGGTAAACACTGCGCAGAGCACTACTGCTACGGCAAACTCGCGCTTCAGGTTGAATCCTCTCTCGAAGCGTGCCTTGAAGTAATTCCAGAAAATGGTCCAGTTGTAATAAAGGTGAACGAAGGACGCCACAACAAAAAGCAACGAACTGGTCATATGGACGGCTGCCCATTCTTCCTTGTCTAGGCCTAGCACCGTCCAGTGTGTCCAGTGTGCAATTCGGCCCATGGGCGTCACATACAGAACGATGCCTGTAACAGTCATAACAACGAAACTAAGGAAAACAACAAACGACGTTAAGCCTTTTCCATTAAACGGCTTTCGCTTCTTTAGTTCTTCCGACATGGCAATCCTTTCTTTATATTCTCATATGGTGGTCGCTGTTTGCCCGACGCTAAAGCCGGAAAGCAAAAAAGATTCCTCTGAGCTGTTTGGGCGGTTTTTAGGGAAAACGCTCGAATATACTTGCATATTTTGTTGAGATTGTCCACAATTTATGTACGTTTGGCTCCTTAATAGGACGCCTGTGAAAGTGAGTCAATCTAGTGTAGGGGGCTCGACATTTCGGGGACACACGCTCGACTTGGGGGAGAGCGAACTCATTTAATGCACGAATCCGCACAACAGAACCACGATAAGTCTATCGACGCACGTGACAGCGTGCTCACTGACATTCCTTTTGTTTCGAACCCCGCTTTTGCCAGTCGGAGGACCTTGCTCCAGTCCATCCAAGATAGACTTCTCGAGAAACGGCGGCTCGCCGTTATCGGCACGCCGTCGCGTTTGAAGACTCAATGCCAAACGGAATTCGCGATTGAAGTGGCTCACTTGTGCCACGAGCATTTTGACAGTATCTGGTGGATACCCGGAGGGTGTAGGGCCGGGCTTCCGGGCGCCTTCGCTGAAATCGCCTTCGCGCTTGACTTGCCGGAAAAGGATTGCGGGGAACAAACGGCGGTGATCAGCGCAGTACAAAAGCGACTTACCCGAGACGCGCGGTGCCTTTTTGTGTTCGATAACATTACGGAGCCGGAAATTGTCGATTCGCTTATTCCCGAGAATTCCGACGCATGTGTGCTCACGACCTCGTATCGAGAGAAATGGCCGGACCCGCAGAGCGCTGTGACTATCCCCGACTTCCGTCCCGATGAAATGGAAGCGTTTCTTCGCGCGCGCTTGGGCCGGGCTATGAACGCCGTCGACGAAGAGTGTGCATTCCAGCTTGGGGGTGTTCCTCTTCTGCTCCATCTATACGCCGGCTGTGCCCGATTTGCGCCGTCAAGAAAAGAAAACCTGCGCAAAACATTGCTTCAGGTGGCCGAACAGCATGGACCTGGGGAAGGGACCAATGTCGACACTTACCTCGATCACCTGCTGAAAAATCTCCTTGCCGTTCTCTGGGACTCCGAGAAACTCACGGCCAATCTGTTTGCGCTGGCTGCTTTTATGGGGTCGCAACCCGTTAACGCAAGCACATTATTCGACGGCATCACGTATTTACCGCAATCGCTGAACCAGGGCCTTGCCGATACCAGTAATCTTCCCCACGCGTTTCGGATTATGCAATCGGCGGGCCTTGCACGGATAGGCGACAATGCTTTTGCCATTCCGGCCGTGTTGCAAGAACGGTTTGTATCGATGCTTGGACGCGACAAAAAAGAATCGTGGTGTACAGCCACGGTCAACTTTCTGGCGAACGTTTTTCCTTTCAAAGAGGAACACACGCAGTTTGACTTGCAATGTTCACAACTGCTGGGCCATGCTTCGACCGCCGCGACATGGGCTGAGTGCATCGGCTGTGCTTTGGAAGACGCGGGACGGCTTCTGAATCAGATAGGGTTATACCTGCGTGCATGCGGTCAACGCGAGGAAGCCATCAAATATTATCTACACGCCATTGCATGTGGAGAAACGATAGATGGGGCGAACCACCCCAAGGTTGCAGTGCGCATCAACAACCTCGCGGTGGTCTATCGCGAAACCGGGAGGCTCGACGAAGCACGCGATGCGTTCCGCCGGGCAATACGCATTTTTAAAGAGGTTTACGGTCCCGCGGATCATATGCTGGCCATGGCCGTGCGGAACCTGGTGACCGTCGCCGAGGACAGCAAAGACGAGCAGGAAATGGAGCGCGCTTACCGGCGGGCTTTGCGCATCTACGCGGATTCGCTCGGACACACACACCCGTATGTGCATGAATGTCTTTACAGTCTAGGGCGCCTTTTGCGCAAGCGTGGCGATGCAAAGGGTGCGCAACGATGTTTCGAGGAGGCGCTTCGTTGTGCCTTGTTGTGCACCCCGCCGGACGAAGAAGCCATTGCATTGTATTCCCGAAATTTCGGGCGAGCGCTTTTGCGCGCTGGAGAGGCCCATGCCGCACAAGAACACCTTCAAACCGCGGTCGCATTGCAACGAAAACGGCGGGACCCAGCCGGCGGCACATTGGCCCAAAGTCTCTATGAGTTGGGGAATGCCTACCGTGTCGGAAAGCAGTTTCCCGAAGCGCGAAAATGCCTGGAAGAAGCGCTTCGGCTCTGCCGTACGGGGAAACCAAATTCCCAATTACAGGTGCGCATTCTGACGCAATTGGCACGGGTTCTTGGTGCTCAGGGAAACT
>JAWODE010000519.1:0-3497 GCA_046483455.1 Candidatus Hydrogenedentota bacterium
CAGGAGATTCCCGTCGAGGTGCTGACCGAGGACTCGTTCAAGGGGGTGGATATCGCCCTGTTCAGCGCGGGGGGCGGAACGAGCAAACAATTCGCTCCGGCCGCGGCAAAAGCCGGCTGCGTAGTCGTGGACAATTCGAGCGCGTGGCGGATGGACCCCGAAGTGCCCCTCGTCGTGCCGGAAGTGAACGCCGAGGACATCCAGTGGCACAAGGGCATCATTGCTAACCCGAACTGCTCGACTATCCAGATGGTCGTGGTGTTGAAGCCCATTCACGACGCGGCAAAAGTCACGCGGGTGGTAGTCTCGACGTATCAGGCCGTGTCGGGAGCGGGCAAAGCCGCGGTGGACGAATTGTATGCCCAGACGCAGGCCATGATAGCGGGCGAGGAGCCGGTGTGTGAGGTCTTTCCCTACCCCATCGCCTTTAACTGTATCCCCCAGATTCCGCAGAGCAAGGCCTTCATCGATAACGGCTACTCGACGGAAGAAATGAAGATGGTCAACGAGACCAAGAAGATCATAGGCGATGACAGCATCCGCGTGACGGCGACGACGGTGCGCGTGCCGGTGCATACGGGCCACTCGGAGTCGGTGAACGTTGAAACCGCCACGAAGCTCACGGCCGCCCAGACGCGCGAGATTCTGTCCAAGGCCCCCGGCGTGATCGTCGAGGACGACCCCGCGGAGCAGCTCTATCCGCTGGCCATCAACGCCGCCGGCAAGAGCGAAACGTTTGTCGGCCGCATTCGCGAGGATATCTCGCACCCCAGCGCCTTGGACATGTGGATCGTGTCGGATAACTTGCTTAAAGGGGCCGCCTACAACGCGGTGCAGATAGCCGAATTGCTGTAAACAGTATCGATAAAGGCTTTTGAGGCGCGCCGGTTCGCCGGTGCGCTTTTTTTGTAATCACCCATTTACCAAGAGCCACCGAAGCCATAACCACTGATCGAGAAAGCCGCGCATAAAGGCTAAGAAGGCCTGCATCCCTCACTGGTGACGCCCGCATGGATGCGGCGCGACGCGTCGACGCGCCTCTACAGCTATGATGCCTGGGACAAGGAAAACCGTGGGGAGATGACCTCAAGGGGCGGTGGTTCCGCACAACGGTGCAACACTGACGGGCCATGAACTGGAATTTGCCCTCCGTATCCGCCACCATGAGACCCTGGCTGATTGGCCAAGAGCTGACAATTATGGAGTCATGCCGTGTCCTTGCGCGCGAAATTCAGTCTTCTAATCGTGTTCATTTTTGGATTCCTCACGGTGGCGATGTCGCTGCTGCAGGCGCATTGGGTCCGTACGGTCGTGTTCGCGCAGACGGAAGCGCGCATGGCGCAAAGCATCCACGCGGCGTGGAATGTGCTCGAGAGCCGCCGTCGGCTTCTCGAAGCGCATGCTTCGTCCCTAGCGGAGCTAGGCGAATTGGAAGAGTACCGCGAGGCAGAGACCGAGCGTCTCACGACCTTCCTGCGTTTGTACCGCGAACGATGGAACCTGGATTTTATTGCTCTTGTTGACGACGCGGGGCGGGTCGTTGTGGAGACCGGGTCGTTGCGCCGGGGTGCCGTGTTGCCGGTCTCAAAGGGGATGGCCGCGGAGTCGGGCATCGTCGTGGCCTCACCGGAACTCTTCGATGAGGACGCGGAGGAACTTCTGGAGCGGCTTGTCGCGGGGGGAGAACGCCGGGATGCGATGGTACTATTCGCGCAACACCCCCTCGAGAACGAGCCGACGAGCGAGGCCAGCCACTTGGTGGCGGGCGTGGTGCTGAACGGAGCGCACCAATTCGTCGACGCGATCCAGACAACAATCTTCCCGAGCGAGTTCTACCAGGGCAAGCGCGTGGGCACCGCAACGGTCTTCCTGGGACCGGTGCGCGTGGCGACAACCGTATTGCTGGACAGCGGCAGCCGCGCCGTCGGCACGGTGGTGAGCGATGAAGTGGCGGAACAGGTGTTGGAGCACGGTGAGCCGTGGACCGGCCCCGCCCTTGTAGTCGACAACTGGTACGTTTCGCGTTATGACCCGATTCGCAATCCCGAAGGCGATGTGGTCGGCATGCTCTATATCGGGGAATTGAAACAAATCTACGATGACATCGAGTCGCGAACGCTGCTGACAAGCCTGTCGGTGCTTCTGGCGATTATGGCGGGGGCCCTGGTGCTGTCGTTTGTGCTGGTCACGGGGATATTGCGCCAGATCACCGCATTGGAGCAAGCGACGAAGGCCTTTTCGAGGGGCGATTATTCGGCGCGCGCCAATATCCGGACAGGCGGCGAAATCGGCGAGCTGGCCCATTCGTTCAACCGCATGGCGGAGATCATCGAAGAGGATCGGACGCAGATCATGCGGCAAAAAGACGAGATCGAGCGGGCCAACCGGGGGTACATGGGCATGCTGAGTTTTGCCACGCATGAATTCCGCAACTCGATCGGAGCAGCCCTGCTGAACCTGCAACTCCTAAAAGAAGGCGCGTTCGGCAAGGTGGAGGGCGAGGTTCTCGAAGGCGTCGACATCGTCGAGAAGAGTCTGCGCTACATGAGCGACATCAGCGACAATTTCCTCCAACTTTCGCGCATCGAGCGGGGCGAATTAAGCGTCACGAAGTCGCGGGTCAAGCTCCGTGAGGCCATTGTCGAGCCGGTACTCGAGGACAAAACGGGGTTGCTGGATACGCGTAACATGTCGCTCGAGATCGCCATTCCCGATGAGTTTTCCGTCATTGCCGACCCCAATCTATTGCGGGTGGTCATCGAGAACCTCGTGAGCAACGCCATCAAATACGGCAAAGACGACGGCCGCATCGTGATCGCCGGCTGTGCGTGGAACGGCGGTGCGGAAATCAGCGTTTGGAACGAAGGCCCCGCCATCCCTCCCGAACAATTGGAGACGTTGTTCGAGAAGTTCCGGCGCTTCGATGCGGGTACGGTGTCGAGCAGGCGCGGGGCGGGACTGGGATTGTTCCTGGTGAAGCATATCGTGGACCAGCATGAAGGCGAAGTGGCGGTCGAATCCGCCGAGGGCGAGGGCACGCGCTTCATCATTCGTTTGCCGGGTAATGAGCACCATTCCGCCACGCGAAACAAAGCTGACCACGGAGTTCACGGATCACACTGATAAACGGTACAAAAGCAACCGTTTCCAAACGTTAACCCAGCAGTTTCCCCGCGAATATGCCCCACCACCGTTGCCGGTCAAAGATAAAGTTCTTGTTCCTCAACGGGGGGCGCGGGTTTTCGAACTCGCCATTGGGATTGGCCCAAGGCGTTTTTAATCGTAGAACAGACGTCGCTCGGCAAGGCGCGATAATGATGAAGTTTTTGAACAGACCGACATCCGCACTTCCAGTGTCCATGGGTGAGCGCAAGGGCCTATGCTTCGCTGTCTCGCCAATTCGTCCGGTGTGGGACCGCCGCCCCCGGCGGTCAGTATTATAAGGAGCGCGGACGTACCCGTCCGCGGTAGTCTTATGGACGGGCTGGACAGCCCGT
>JAWODE010000557.1:0-5507 GCA_046483455.1 Candidatus Hydrogenedentota bacterium
GGGTTAATGTGAACCTCAAATATGTCCGCATTCAGCATGTAACAACGCGGAAGGATCTTGCGTCTCCACAAAGCTGCTTTGCGTGATTTGTTTTCACCGGTCTCCTTCCGAGAAACAGCACCGCATTGCTCACACCTTATGACACGAGCACATTCGTGCTCCTTATATAGCGGCCACGTTGAAGCATCAAAAATCATGGCGCGGTAGGACTCATACTGCGGACGCAGATCACCAATCGGAACATCAATGCGTTCTCGCTCGCAACCATCCTCAAACGTATCCCAGTAATATTCGGCGACCACAGGCCAAAAGCGGACTCCCCGAACGGGCGCTATCCGCTGCAAAGCCTCGTAAAAGGCAGGGGAAATCATTGCGCACCCAATTGGATGCATTAGGTCATGAAACGGCGTACGTAACGGCTCCCAAGCCATGGGAGGGAACTCATCGCCCGGCTGCAAGACGATACTAGATCCTGCACCTGACACAGCAGCTTGCCAGCGAGCACACTTACGCTTAAACTCACCCGGGGACATTGGCCATACAGGCGATTCAAGCTCCTCGCGAATGGAAAGTGGACACTCGATAGGTAGACGTCGCCTGAGGTTCCCCACACCATTGCAGTGCGGGTGACCACTGTAAACGATCGGGAGGCGATACTGTGCCTTGGCCTTACCGTGGTCCCAACCAGAAGAAGTAAACGAAATACATTTCAGGATCATCGTCGTCGGAATACCTTTCAAAAACACTTTCAGCGAGGGCGCATTGGAATAGGGGCGTTGCATGGATCGTTTGCTATGCCTTCGGTGATCTCCTCAAAGCGGCGCCGATGCAGATCACCAGCTCGCTTAGCCTCATCCACAAAGTCTCCAACCTCCCGACCGGCCTGCTCGGCCATGTCGACGAACGGCCACGCTGCATCACGAACAGAGTTTTCTACGGCTATATGGAAGCCGTCCGTGGAAAAGTCGTAAAAGAATATCAAAACAACCACGGGCTTCGCGATCTTGTCGGCAGGCACCTTCCTCAATAGCTTGGCCACTGTAGGACATTTCGTCTTTCGCGTACGCAGCATTGCTTTCTTCATCACACCGATGTGGCGCCGCCATTCCCTATAGCGCATGGTCGCCTGAGTACCTCGGGAAAGGATATGATCGTATCGACGCTTCATACGGTTGAGTTTATCGACCACCTGGGGCACACCTATCGCCTCGTCTGCGTGGTCTTCGAAGAACTTTTTCCATTCTCTCTCCCACCTGGGATGCAGTCTTCCCCGGCATCCTTTTTTTCTTCTTCGTCCGTGATATTCCGCGTCGATAAGCCAGCCCCACCTCTTTGCATCTATGTCGGGCAAAAAAGGGGAGCCGTACATTTTCGCTGGCAAGCGAGGAAAGCCGGATAACCATCCGGGTGCGGACCGCGTGCCGAGAGGCGATAGTGATCTTTGCCCACTCTGCGCCACTTGCCGAAAAAAATGTACGGCTCCCCTTTTCCTCATGTCAAGATCAGAAACCAACAGTCTTCCAAGAGAAGAAAAGCCGCAATCGGAGAAACGCGCGTACAATCAACGCATCTTCATTCCGTGGAGCGGGGCGAACGGCACGCACTATTTCATGCTATACGGAACCACCCGCACCGGCCCGAAGAGGCCCGCGTCGCGCAGCGGAAGTTCTTTCCATTGTTTCCGATCCGTCGTCCGCGTCGCGGTGATGTTTGTGTTGGTCGTGCGCTCCGCCTCGGGCAGTTGCGCGTCGCCGGCAAGCCGGTTCGCCCAGGTATTGGCTATCTCGACGCGCAGCGAGTTCGAGCCGGATTCCACAGCACTGGTGATGTCCACGCTGTACGGCGGCTTCCAGACAATGCCCAAATCCTCGCCGTTGACAATCACGCGCCCGATGCACCAGAGATCGCCCAGGTTCAATTCGACCCGTTCGCTGTTCGCCACAGCATCGGAAATCTCGAAGGTGGTCTCGTAAACCGCAATCCCCGAGAAATATTTGATCGCCGGGCTCGGATGCTGCGTCCAGGACACAAGTTGGTCGAATTTTGCAGTTTCGGCCGTGTCGCCATAGGGGAATCGCACCTCCCAGTCCACGTCCAGGGGAATCGGCGGCAGCGCTTCCATCCTGGACGCAGGGGGCGGTACCGCGTCCGTGTCCTTGCGGAACACGACAAACACCGAACCCGCCGGCGCGAGGTCGAGCGTGCAACGCACCCCGCCATCGACTTCACTGTACGTGGACGCACGCCGCGTGGTGCCCGTGGCGGGATCCCAGAATTCGGGAACGCGATCCTGTACTCGGAAGACCGCATCGAAGGCCGCGCGCGCGTCGCGCCGGTTGCTGACGAAGTAGATCTCCGCCGCGTCCGTCGTGCGGTGGATGAAATCGATGTCCACGTCCTCGCTGAGCACGGTGAAGTCGGGGCCGACGCCCTTGGCCGCCAACGTCTCTCGCAAAGTCCGGCCCCAGACGATCTTGCCCTCTCCGTAAGTGTGCTCGGTGACGCTCTCGCCGTCGCAATCGCCCCACAGTTCGTCCGCGATGCGCCGCACCTCCGCGTCCCGCGCTTCGTATTCGTGCAACCCGTTCGACCGCGCCGGCTTGCGGCCCACAACCGTCGCGCCCGCGCGCACCAACTCCCGCACCTTGCGCAGCACGTCCAGGTCGATGTCTTCCCGGTCGGGCAAGACCAGCAACTCGTAGTGCATCCCGTCCGGCAAGACGATACGCCCGTCCCGCGCGCTCATGCGCTCCAGAATGCCTTCGGGATTCGTGACGTCGTAGTCGAAACCCGGGCCGAGCGACGGGTCTACGTGCTTCGGCGGCACGAAATTGAAGCCCTGGTCGCCGTAGTAGTAGCAGACGTCCGCGACGAAGTGCCCCTGCTGCAGAAGGTACGAGCATCGCGACAGGTAGTCCACGAACGCGCCCGCCATCGGCCACCACACGAGGTTCGGGTTGCAATGCGTGCCCGCACCGTAGACCCAGCCCGGCTTGCCCGCTTCGGGCGGCGAGTGGGACGACGTGTGCCACACCACGTGGTTCATACCCTCACAAAACGCGCGGTCGGCCGAGGGCTTCAGGTCGACGGGCCCGTCCTCCCAGTGCCGGAAGCCGGTGAACGACTCCATGTGTACCCGCTTCCGGCCGTAGATATGTGCTGCGCAAGCCGTCTCCTTCACCACCCACAAGCGGCTCTGCTCCTCGCGCCACGGCCACCATTCCCCGCGCATCTCGTCGATGGCACCCAGCGCTTTGAGCGCGTCCACCGGTACTTGGTGAATCGGCGGTCCGGGGCCGCCGGCCTCCGCCTCGACGCCGAGCCCCACCTTGTGCGCCGACGTGCTCGCGACGCGGTAATAGGCGTCCACCAGCAGGTCGCCCAGCGTTTTCCGGTAGTCGTAGAGAAAGCGGTCCGTTACATCCGGGCTGTCAATGACCGTTCCCGTCAGCGCGGGCAGAAAGCGCGTAGGGTCATAGCCGCGGTACGCCTCGAACTGGTCGAGGAAGTCTTCGGTCCACACCGTGCCCCGCACTTCGTAGCTCGGCAGGTAGAGCAGTTCGAGTGCGGTGTCCCCGAGCGGGCCCAATTCCGCTTCGAGCGCGCCCGTGAGGTGGTCAATGAAACGTTCCGTCACCGGTCCGCTGAAGTGGTCCGTAGCCAGTCCGTCCGAGACGGGACTCGGCACCTTGAGCCGCTCACCGGTATTTGCGCACACGTAGCGGATGATGTGCCAGTCGCCGGGCGGCACGCCCCAAACCAGGCGGCCGTCCGCGCCGAGTTGTTCCGTCAGCACCGCTACGTCGTCCCGGTTCTCGACAATGACAGGCGGCCGTCCCGCAGACGCCCAACTGCCGCCCGCGCCCGAGTGCGCCCCATCGTGGATGTTTTCCGCGGTCCAGTTGCCGCTGTGGCCGGCTTCGTCGCTGAATCGGTGCAGGAGCGCCGTCTGGCGCATCCGGGCTGCCTGGTGGCTTGCCGCGACGTTCAGCCCGCCGGTCGTGTACAACTCAAACTCGCCCAGTTGTACGCTGTCGAAGTCCGGGTTGTGTCCGTTGAAAATGCGGAGGCGTACGTACTGTGCATCGGTGGGCTCGAAATCGAAGGTCTGCGCGCCGGTGCGGGGCTCAAGCGAACCGCGCATGACTTCCTCGAAGGCCGCCTCCGACGCATCCGTCGTGCTCACCGCGACCGAAAAGTCCTTGGCAAAGAGGTGCATCTCCCCGTAGCGCGCCGCGTCGCCGCTCTCCGTGTTGTACAGCACCGCGCGATGCACGGGCGTGCCGTCGCCATCCGGCAGCTTGAACACGAATTCGTGCGCTGGGGTGCGCTCGTTCACGGGTACCGCGAGCACCGCGATGTCCGTGCGCACAATGGGATTGCCGTCCGCGTCGCGCGGCGCCGCCGCGGGCAGATCCGGATAGGGCAGCACGGCGTCGAAGCGTGCCGGCCCCCGTACCTCGGTCGTGGTCCGGTACAGCGCCTTGCTCGCGTCCTCGGGCGCCACCCATGCGCCGCCCAAGTCCCAGCTACTGCACGCCGCCAACTCGACCTCCATGCCGAGATCCCCGGCCTTCTCGAGCAAGCGGCCGAAGTTCGCGATCCATTCCTTGCTGGCGAATGCCGGTCCGTCCGGCGGCAACGCGTCCGCCGCGCCGCGCGCGCCCATGTCGAAAACGCAGAGCCCGGTAATGCCCGCCGCGTGCAACTGCTCCAACTCCCACTTCATGTGCTCCGGGTTCATGTAGCCGTTGAGCAGGAGGTAATATACCGACGGCCGCGCTTCCTTGGGCGGGTCGGCGAAACCGGCTTCAAGCGGCGTTTGTGCCAGGGTGCTTGTAGCAATGAGTGCGACGAACAGGGCCAAGAAAACCGTACGGATGGAAATCATGCCATTCTCCCATATGTTGCGCAATGGCGCTCGCCACGGGTGTCGCCGTGGAAACTTGCCCAAAGATCTGCGCCTCTCTCATTACCGCGAGAGGGCTATGTAAAAAAACCTTCGCTCCCTGTCATTCCTGCAAGGGACCTTCGCATACTTTCCGGTCAGTACTCCAGGAACGGACATCTCTTTCTATCTCATACAACTTGCTTTCAGAATAGCTGAAAGGTCCCGCAAGCAGGAATCTCCGTCTTCTGTGTACAGCCGAAAACACGGGACACCCCCTCAGTCGCTGCCGGTGCCCTCAACGCAAGCCCGTGTGAACGGGGCTGCCAAGGTATTTGTTAATGACGTGCCTCCGTCCCCGGTGGTAGAAAGACTTCCGCAAGTTTGTGGCCGGTAACGACAAATGGTAAGCCATGTGTATGGATGGTAAAGAGACAGGGGGGGAAAGACCAGAGGGGAAAGACCAGACGCCCTATGATGAGTCGCTTTACTTGGAAAGCCTTCGACGCCGCAATTCCCCCATATTGCAGTACTTGACTGCCAACGAGAAATAACTGGAAAAGCGTCATGAGAACTCGACAACCCCCTTGACCAAACACCTCAGATGTCTCCGTTTGGA
>JAWODE010000558.1:0-3377 GCA_046483455.1 Candidatus Hydrogenedentota bacterium
TTCCGGAGAGAAACTATCCAAAAGCACCGTTGCGCGGTGCGCGTTCGACGGAGAGACCCTTTCGTATGTCGAACACGGGGATGAACTGGCGATCGACGTCCCACGCGGATTCAATGAACCCTCCATCGCCAAGTACAAGGACCGATACTTTCTGACACTGCGCAATGACGAAAAAGGCTATGTGACGGTGGGCGACGATGGCCTGCATTATGCGGAGCCTATCCCCTGGACCTTTGACGACGGCTCCGAGCTTGGCAGCTACAACACCCAGCAGCACTGGCTGGTTCATGAAGACGGCCTGTTCCTAACCTATACCCGCCGCGGGGCCGGCAACGACCACATCATGCGCCATCGCGCGCCTCTGTTTATCGCACAGGTCGATCCGGAAAGGCTGTGCGTGATTCGCGCCACCGAGAAAGTCCTCATTCCCGAGCGTGGCGCGACCCTCGGCAATTTCGGCGCGGCCCCCATTTCTCCGCGGGAATCCTGGGTTACCGTCGGGGAAGGCGTGTGGAACGACGACGCCCGCAAACGCGGCGCCAATGGCGCGGTATTCGTTGCCCGCGTGCTCTGGCAGCGCCCGAACACCCTTACAGCCCCGAAGTAATTTTTTATCCTTCCCATCACGCCTATTGGGGTAGATGCGACCCTATATGGAAATATGTTTGCTTTCTTGAAGTCCTTACCCTATTCTCATTATTAGAAGAAGGAATTGACTTTTGGCGGGTTTGTGCAGTAAAGTACATCCCAGCACACGGGGAGAATCTGTTCCCCCGATTGATTTCGGACTCGCAAACGCAATCGCGAAGACGAGGTTTCGAGGGGCAGATTCAAAAGAAGCAAAAAGGGGAATCAATCCGTGTTACGGACTCAGCGCGACCACTCGGGAGGGCGGCCTCGCGGAGGACGGGAAGGCTTCACACTGATGGAAGTCCTCGTTGCCTTCGCGGTCATCAGCGTCGCCACGTGGATCATCCTCTCTCTCTTCACGAGCAGTCTTAAACTGGAGACGAATGCGCGTTCGATGCGCGTCGCCGCAGAGCTGGCCCGCAGCCGGCTTGGGGATATCGCCACGCGCCCGGAAGCCTATGATTGGCCGACGGCCGACGCGATTACCGGCGAAGCGGGCGCGCCCCTTGCCTTGAAAGAACCGCCCCCCGAAAACTCTTTCGCCACACCCGGCGCATTGCCGGTCAATGCGCTGGCCGCCAGGCATGAGACGAACTTCTATGACAAATTTTCGTGGGAAGCATATGTGAAACGACCTGCGGCCGGCCGCGGATTCTATGAAGTGCTCGTGGTGGTGCGTTGGGAGGAAGCGGAGCGCCCGAAACAAGTCGTATTGACCGGCAGTATTCCGACGGCGATGACAAAGGAGAGCTCATGATGGATGTGCGGCGCAACCGGGGATTTACGCTGGTCGAGTTAATTCTCGTCATCGCGATTCTGGGTGTATTGACGACCATGGGCGTAGTGACATTCGGCCGCATCAACAATCTATGGGCTCAAGCGCGCAGCCGGACGGAGCTGGATGCTCGAGCGGAATATGCCCTTGAACAAATCGGACAGGATGTGGCGGGCTTTGTATCGCCCGGCCTGACGGGCGCTCCCCTTCAAGGAAAGAATAATGTGTCGAGCGATGCGGCGTTTCCCGGCGCGGAGTTGGCATCGGACCGTTTGATCATTCCGGTACGCGGTTCGACCCCGGCCGGCGGCGAGGTGCTGGCAGGGGTGGAATACGCCGTGCAAGCTGAAGGGGGGGAGCGCATTCTGAGGCGCGCCCGGATGGGGTTGTATGGCGAGACGACGGAAGCGAAGCCGGTGACCGTCGTAGCCGGCGTTGTGCATTTCAATGTGCAGTATGCCGGGGAGAAGGAGGAGTGGCGGGACGCTTGGGATTCGGTGCAGCCTCCTTCGGCCGTGCGTGTATCGTTGGTATTGGCAGAACCTGAGCGTCCGGAACGGCAGGTGGTCCGCGAGGCCACGTTTCCCGTGCGGGTGAACTGAGGTATTTTGTATGAACATAACCCGACACAAGACGAAAGAACGGGGTGCGGCACTGCTTTTCGCGCTGGGCATGCTCGGCATATTTGCCGCGTTAGGCACGGCCTATGTGACTTATATGGCCCTTGAACAACAGCGTTCGTATGACTATGTGTCCGAAGTGCGTGCGCGGCAGTTGGCCGAACGCGGCATCTGGGCCACCGTGGGCGATATTCAAACAGCGCTGGCGAAGGGCGAAATGCCGGTCGTGGGAATACGGGAAGAAGAGCTGTTTCCGGTGTATCGTGGGGTGTCGAACAACGTGCCCGAGGAATGGCAGCGGCGCGATGGCCGCGTGGTGGTCTCGGTGGAAGACGAGTCGGCCAAACTTAACATCAACCACGCGCCCACCCGTGTGCTTCAGGCCATGTTGGGGATTGACGGGCGAAAAGCCCGTGCCATTCGACGCCGGTTGCCCCGGCCGGGCGAGGCGCCCACCAAAAACCAGTCGTGGTTTACCAGCGTGGACGGGCTTGTTGCGCGGGGATTCCTGACGCGCGAGGCATTGAACGAGCTCGAACCCCAATCTTTGCTGACGGCTCATTCGGTCGCGGATAATCGCAATCCCCAGGGGTTCATTAACGTGAACACGGCGCCAAAAGAAGTGCTTGCAGCGGTATTTGATGCGGAAGTGGCGGAGCGCATTGTGACGGCTCGAGCTCAGGAGCCGGTCGAAGACTTCGCGGGGCTTCTTGAGGCAACCGAAGCCGACCCGGCAACGTTCAATCTCAGTGTGCCGGCAGACGGAACCGCGCCGCCGGAGATTGCATTCGAGTCGCGGAGTTTCCGGATTGTATGCGAGGCCAAAGCACGGAAAGCAGGAGACGTTCGAGCAGGATGCCGCGTGGAAGCGGTGGTCGTGCTATCGGATACGGGAAATGCTGAAATAACGTATTGGAGGGAAACGTCCCTCGCACTCGATGATGGTGAAGAGACTGCGGAATTAGTTTCCAATACGCAACAGCAAGTAGCGGAATCGTAAGCGCACGCGATGGAACGGAGGAACTATTACTATGCCATCCAAAGCCGACAAAGGTAAAAGCTCGGGCCCGAAAACGAAACGGGCGCGGCGGCGACCGGCGCAGAAAAAGGCGGAGAAGACTGCGGCGGAGGCCGTGGAAGAAACCACGGAAACCGAAGAGAATGCGGCGAAAACGAGACCGGCTGCGCGAAGGGTTACGGCGGTGCGTGATACCTCAGGTCCGCGTGGGCGAAGCCTGCTGGGTTCATCGGTGCGTCGTCGAGACATTACCGTGTTCCTCCGGCAGTTGGTCATGCTGCTCGAGGCAGGCACGCCGCTCCTGAAATCGTTGAAGACGCTGTCGCGCCGCCTC
>JAWODE010000563.1:0-6458 GCA_046483455.1 Candidatus Hydrogenedentota bacterium
GGGCGTGCTTTCGGAGATGCGCGGCCGACTGGATAGCTGGATGCGCCGCACGGACGACCCACTGCTTGCAGGAGCGGTTCCCGCGCCGAGCGGCGCGAAGGTGAACGCCCCCGACGGTCTCTCGCCCGACGAGCCGACGCGTGTCGTCTCGTAGCAAAGTGCGAAGCCGGAAATTCGAAAATCGAAACAAACCTGGAAGTGGTTTCATAACCTGCTTCGCAGGCGAGAGCGAGGAATTCTTTCGATCTGGCAAGAAGCGGAAGCGACGGCATATCTTGGAGATATGTCGAGCGCCCGCGACGAAGCCAGGCGAAAGAAGGCCCGCTCGCAGGGCGAATGAGGTTTTGAAACCGCTTCTAAGAACCGCAAGCAGGAGTGATACATGCCTCGCAAGATTTTCGGATGTGTACTGTCTCTGACCTTTATTCTCTCGGCCTGTGCCCCGACGGCGAAAGTCCGCGCGGACGAGGCCGCCGCTACGGCGGATGCCTCGGCTGTGGCCATGCCCGCCGGCGGACACTTCGAACTCTGGGACGACGCCACCGAATACACCAGGACCTACCACGTCGCCCGCAACCACCCGGACGCCGACAACGACAACCCGGGCACGGCGGAGAAGCCCTTTGCCACCATCAACCGAGCGGCCGACGTACTTCAGCCGGGCGAGCGCGTGGTGGTCCACGAGGGCGTGTATCGCGAGTGCGTGCGCCCGGCCCGTGGCGGCGACGGGGCCGATGCGATGATTCACTACCAGGCGGCCGACGGCGACGAAGTGCACGTGCGCGGCTCGGACGTCTGGAACCCTGTGTTTGAGCCGCAGAGCGAATACTGGATTCCGCGAGATCTCGAGCCGCCGATACTCTCGGCCGAACTGCCCGCGGAGGCATTCGACGGGTACAACCCGTTCAGTATTTCCAACATCCCCCGGGCGATGATGAACTACGGCTGGGAGTGGACCGAGGAGGAGTTCCGCAGACTGTACCTGCGCCGCGGCTGTATCTACGTCAACGGCGAGCCGCTGGAGCAGGTCTTCTGGCTGGGCGACCTTCGCAGACAGACCGGCGCGTTCTGGGTTGACCCGTCGGGGCTGCGAGTATTTCTGCGCCTTCCGGAGGGGACGGATCCCGACGAGGCCGAGTTCGAAATAACCGTCCGCGAGCAGTGCTTCGCGCCGGCGGGGGCGGGGCTTTCGCACATACGCGTGACGGGCTTTCGGTTCGCACACGCCGCCAACCCGGTGCCCTGGCCTCAGAGGGGCATGCTCAGCGCCTCCAAAGGCGACCACTGGATTATCGAGGACTGCACTTTCCGCCACGCCAACGCGCTGGCGATCGACCTCGGCCGACAGGACCACTGGGGGCATCTGGAACGACCCTACGGACGGCACATAATCCGGCGGAACATCATCTCCGACTGCGGCGTGGGCGGACTGGCCGCCGACAGGAACAACGACGGCATGCTGGTCGAGTACAATACTTTCGAACGCATAGGGGGGCTGAATATCGAGCGCGTGCTGGAGTGTGCCGCCATCAAGTGCCACGGCGGAAGCTCGGGGATTGTGGTCTGTCCCAGCTTGACCGTGTTGAAGAACACATCGGAGTACCGGGCCGCCTGGTCCGTGCTCTCGCCATAGGCGTTCAGGGTGGAGGCCAGCAGGCGGGTCGTGGCCTCCAGATCCGCCTTGCCCGCAACGGCCAGTTTTTCGGCCTGGGCCACCGCCTCCACCGAATGGCGGTAATCCACCCCGGCAGATATGGCGGTGTAGATGGCGCTGTTGATGTCTTCAAGGCTCGCGGTGGATTCCTTGCCGTAGTCCTTGATCTCGTTTCTGAACGCCTCGATCTCCTCGGTCGTGCCGTCGATCAGGGTGGAGATCTCTGCGAACGAGTCGCCCCACCGCCCGGACTCGCGCAGGGCTACGGCCATGCCGCCCACGGCGAACGCGGCCAGGGCCGCATCGGCCTTGAGTACGCCATCACCTATTCGGGCCAGAGGATCCGCAATCCCGCCGATCACGTTCTCCAACTGGCCCATGGACGTGCTGATGCCCTTGACGGTCCGGGATACGCGGTCATCACCCTGGAATATGATGCTTACGACCTTTTCTGCGCTGGTTGCCATGAGTCGTTTTCCTTTCAATGGACGGTTTCGTTTGTCTTTTCCTCACTAAGGATCTCCAGACCGACGCGCCGCTTAAACGCTTTTACGGCCCGCTTCCAGCTCTCGAACCACCGGTCCAACTGTTCACATTTTGCAATCATGGCGTTGACCTCGGATTCGTCTGCTTGGCCGGCGGCTGCTCTTTTTCTCAGTTCGAGAAGTTCGCAGCGCACTTGCTCGCGGGCAACGCGAAGATCACTTCCGGTGACTCTCAATTTTTTATGTACTGCGTGTGGATCCATTTTCGCCTCCTGGCGGAAGGGGCCGGTACCGGAGACCTGCAGCGGGAGAGAAAGAGCCCGCCCAGTCCTCGCGAATCTGGGAATCTCCGGTCCCGACCCGGCCGGGTTGAGACCCAAGGTCAGCGGCCCTTGGGTCTCTCGTTTGGGGATTGACGTCCTTGCGCCGTGAAGCCAAAAACCTTCGCCCGGCCGGCTGTGTGAGGACGCCTAACGAAACTCCCGTCGGTTCCGTTCGGAGGTGCCGGGCTTGTTAGCCGCTGTGTGTCGCCTGCCTGAAAAAACGACACGCGGGCTTTCGGGGGAAATCAGCCCCCCTCGGGATGGCACATCCCCTGGTTATCAAACAGCGCAGACTTCTCAACCTCTGCCTTCCAGGAGCGCCGCGTGGAGACCATGGTGGCGTTTGACGCATTCTTTGAGGGCCTCTTGCATGGTCAAGTTTTCGCTATCCTTGATTTCGTAAACTTTCCGCATGAAGGCCGAACGACCGCCGGCCGCCTGCTCGATGGCCGCGGCCTGGTCCCTGGTCACGTTGGTCTCGGCAATGCGTTTGAGTTCGCCGAATGCGGTCGGCTTCAAGTAGGGTTTTGCTAGGCCAAGCACACGCTCGCGCTCGGCGGACACGGCTTTTTCAATGTCCGCCTGGTCCGAGGTCCTGGGTGTGGGTGCCTGTGTAGGTGCCGGCGCTGGGGCCGGGGCTGCCGCTTTGATGTCGGCCCGGATGGATCGCGTCAGGTATTCTTGACGACGCCGCCGTTCCTCAACTCGTTGTTGGTGGGTGCTCATGATGCTTCGTCCTCGCTTTCAGGCACTTCGGGTGCCGGTTTCAAGTTCACAGCTTCGGCCAAGGCCTCGGCCTGTTGGGGGCTCGTGCCGCTCTCGATGAGTTTTACAAGAACATTCTTCACGGGTCCGCCCAGGATCACCTCGACAAGTCTCGTGACCCGCTTCCGCTCCACTGCCTGGCCTTCCGTCCGGGCCTCGTTCAAGATTTCGTTCACACGGTTTTCAAGTATCATGGTTCACCTTTCAGTTGCCCATTTGTGGCCTCGGGTGTGGTACGTAAACAGAGTCATAAAATTGCCAGCTTTTGATGTCCAGCAGGTGGTAGGCTTCGATTTCACCGTCCGGGCCGCCGGCGAGCTCGTAGCCTCTCGGGTCGCAGTGGCCGTCGATTTCATTCTGAATCCGACGCCAGTATTCGACGTAGCTTTCTCTTATGTCTATTGTGCCAATACCGTCTTTCTTCGTTCGGAGCCAGGGTGCACGGTTTTCTTCAATCTCGGCCTCGATGCGCTGTTTTTCGGCTTTGAGCTGGCTTATGCGTTTCTCGCGCTCTTTGCGTGGCAGAGCACCCGGGTTGAATTCCATGGCCTGAATAGCCTTCTCTAGGTCCTGCCAGGTGATGGAGGCCGGGGCTCTTCTGTTATGCGGATTTTCTGAAAACATTGGGTCTCCGAAAAAAGAGCTTGGCTTACCTGGGTAGACATACCCTCTCAAGACCCGCGCCAGGCTTATTATGCGGGCTTCTTCATGGCTTTCAAATGCCCTGCGGAGATCCTCTTCAAACTCGGCTTTTGTGATAGGGCTTTCTCGCAGCGGTTTTATTTGGCTAATGATCGAGGAGCGCGCCTGCTTAAGGGATTCCAGCTTCACATAGCCGGGGACCCACGGGAAACCAGGTATATGCAGCTCATGCCAGCCAAATATCCAACTTGAACTTCCGGGTGATCGGTATGGTTCTTTTGCCATTGTTTTGCTCCTTTGTTTTGATTAAGTAATGCTTAGTTAAACTTCGGCCAGGGCGGTAAATTCAGGGACACAAACTATCCCTTTCCGGAGACCCCCTATAGAGATTAAAAAAAGGGCTAAACCACTTTCTGTCAACAAGGTAAAGGTCTCCCTGAAAGCTTTTGCTTTTGCCTCTAATTTTGGAAATAGTTTTAATTATGTTAAACACTTAAACCCAATACCTCATTTGATACAGCTGGAATGAAAGTGTCCCTCCAAAATCAAGATTTACAATCAGGACATTTAGAAGACAGCGGTCGGCCATTATCATCCACGAGAACAGCACTTCGTTCACATGTTACGCACAGGGGTCGCAGCATGAACCCCTCGTAAACAAACACACCGGAGCTTTTCCGTTTGTGGAATTTTTTGGCCATGGCTCGGCCGAATCGAGATTGCGAAAGACCTTTCGAGGATATGTTCTCTTCGAACCAGGACGAAAAACGCTTATACGCATCGGCTGCGCGGGTTTCAAAGTGTTCGCCAATAAGGCAGTGGGCCTCCAGGAAATCGGCCAACATATCTTCGCTTCGACGGTACTCTGCTGTCGCTTTGGTGACGGCCTCGGGCGCATGGAGGCCCTCGCGCTGGTACCGGAGACAGCCGCGTACCAGCCAGGCCAGGATTCCCGAGGCCTCGTAGGCGAGTTGATCGGCCAGGCCCTTCCGGGCTCTGCGCTCACTCTTGTCGGACGGATCCCGATCCACAAAACTCAACGGGAACCGGATTAACCTCATGCGCTCCCAAAAGGCAAAGTCATCCGGTGGAGCTCCTGGCAGCGAGTTTGTCAAAAGTATCAATGTGTGTGTTGGAGTCCACCGCGTCTCAAGGCGGTCATAGTTCCCGCGGCCGATCAGTGCGTCCCCGCCCGTGAGCCGCTTTACAGCAGCCGGAGAAAATCGTCTTGCCTCATCAGTCTCTGACGCGAAAGCCAGGCGAAGCCCCTTGAGACCCATCAAGGCAGGGGTCGATTGATTTGCACTTGTGGTCCGGTCCTGCAGAAGCAGTTCCGGGCGGATGGGGCCGGCCAGGGGCCCGAGGACGCCGTTTAGCACATCGACCAAAGTTCCTTTTCCGTTGCGGCCGCGGCCGCACCAACATGAGAACACATGCTCATGACGGAGGCCTGTTATGGCGTACCCCAGGAATCGCTGCAAGTAGTCCGCGACGGCCTCATCGCCATCGAGGATCTCGAGAAGCCATTTTTCGAACCCCGGACATGGCTCATCCAAACTTCCCCATTGGACCGGGCACGCTTTCGATAGCAAATCCGTGGGCCGGCCTTCACGGAACTTGCCCGATTCGAGATTTATAACGCCGTTGATACAGGGCAAAAGCGAAGGTTCAGCGTCAAAGGCTTTGTCTTTTAGGACCAAGGGATGTTCACAAGTCCTGGCGAACTTGACGGTAGCTGCTCGGCCGGTGTCAGTCCGGAGTCGAAAAATACGTTTAGTCAGTTGCCTGCCCAGTTTTTGCAGGCGAACAACGCCTTCTTTGTTGCCCTCTTCAGCCGCCCGGACTTTTTCCTCACCAACACGGCGGAGCTCAGTGAGATAGATGTCAGCAACCCGCTCGACCGCGTGTAAATGTGTTTCAGCCGAATCGAGTTCATAGTGATGGCCGACGTACGAAAACCAGGACCGAACGCCCGGATCGTACAAATAACGATCGCGGTTTATAATTGCATAGAGGATTCCGTCGCCCAACTCGTTGGCCTCGAGGCACTCCAGCACAAAACCGGATTCCAGGGTCGGAATCTCCTTGTCCTTCTGGGGAAGCGCGGCCGCCTCCTCCTGGACCCGGGCCTCTACCTGACGCCGGATTTCTTCCTGGAGTTGATTCCCGTTCTCAGATCCTGTCATGAATCTCCTCTTTCGGTCTGAAATTCCAATATTCCAGGCCCTGGAATATTCCAAAGGCGCACGAGTTTTGAGGGTCGGTGAACCGTATAGACTTCAAGCCCCACGGAGGACCCACAGCGCAGTGAGGGGCATAGATACCTGTATTGGAACAAACAGAGGGGGATCCGGGGGAGTTCAACGTATTCCTCCGTGTAGTTACACCAGATGTTCCACCGCAATACCATACGCCTTGAGGCGCCGGCCGATCTCCGTTTCCCGATGGCAGCTCATGGGGTCCCGCTCCATACACATGAGGCACACGGTTTTCCCCTTCTGTAACTCGGCCAGGTTTTTAATTTCTTCTTCCCGAATGTCGGAAAAGCCGCCCAGGTACTTCCCCGCCCAGATGTAGGTGATTTTCACG
>JAWODE010000674.1:0-5585 GCA_046483455.1 Candidatus Hydrogenedentota bacterium
GCGAAAAGTAGGGACTGACCCAGCGGTTTGCGCAGCAAACCGGGGTCTGTCCCGGCCGCTTTTCGCGCCTGCGTTACGGAGGCTTGCTTTTTCAACACCTGCGCTGACCATCCGGGCTGCGCAGCAAACCGCGGTCTGTCCCGGCCGCTTTTCGCATCTGCGCTACGGAGGCTTGCTTTTTCAACAGCTCCACGGCGTGATTTTTGGGCGCTCATGACCGATGTTCTCCTCTCCCGGGCTTGCCCGAAGTGGCTGGGGTCGTGCCAAGACTCTTTCCCCATAATACCCCAATCCCCGACATCCGCCCACGGTTCCGCGGTTTTTTCTCGCAGAGCCCGACCCACGCAACCAACACGTAAACACACCTACTGCCTCGAAATTCTCAAAAACCGGGACTGTACCAAATGAGCGACGAAGGAGCGAGACGGGACTGTCCCAACGTTTTTGAATCAGTTGCCCCCCATTTTCATGATCCTTGGATGAGCCGCCGGCTCATGCTTCCCTGCCTCGAAAAATTCTCCGGTGTGGGACCGGCGCCCTCGCCGGTCACTATTACAACGAGCGCGGACGTGTCCGTCCGCGGTGATCTTATGGACGGGCTGGACAGCCCGTCCTCCGTTCCCGGAGGGAGCCCAAGGGCTCATGGTCCGCTGCCCCTTCCGTCACCCCTGCGAAAGCAGGGGTCCAGTCCGGGTGCGTCCCGCAACGGCGAAGCCGTGCGTCTTCTCTGCAATACTGAAGGTACGCGTCTTATGCGTAACGGCGCAGCCGTGCGTCTTACCACGCCAGCCCGCGTGGACGGGCCTTGACTCCGGACACGGCAGTTTGATTGCGGCCAGGCGGCGCTGTGTTCGTCCGTGCCCGTCCGTGTGGCTCTCCCTCGAAAACTTGTCCAATGTTGAACTGAGGCTTCACACAGTGTTTTAGTGCGATTGCCCTCGGGCCCTTCATTTGACCCACTGGTCCCCGCCCATTATTATGGCAGCCTGTTCTGTATATGTGGCAACCGAAACGGGGGTAATCTCATACAATGCTGGCGCGGGTACGGTCATGCGGGGTGGTGGGGATCGACGGCTATCCCCTCGATGTCGAGGTCGACAACCATCCCGGTCAACGGCGCTTCACCATGGTCGGACTCCCCGATGCCGCGGTCAAAGAAAGCCAGGAGCGCGTCCAGTCTGCCCTGCGCAGCTCGGGGTTCCGTTACATTCGCGGGATCGTCGTCGTCAACCTCGCCCCGGCCGACGTGCGCAAAGAAGGCAGCGCCCTCGACCTCCCGATTGCCCTCGGAATGCTGGCGGCCGGCGAACAGCTCGCCGCGACACGGTTCCCGGAGTACGCGATCGTCGGTGAACTGGCCCTGGACGGCTCGGTGCGGCCCGTGGCGGGAGCGCTGTGCATGGCCATGGCCGCGCGGGACCAGGGATTGCGGGGGATCATCCTCCCGCAGGTTAACGCGGAGGAAGCCGGCGTTGTGCCCGAGATCGATGTAATTCCGGTAGCAACTCTTACCGAAGCGGCCGAGTTTGTCACTGAACGCACCGAAATTGCCCCTTTCAATACCGATTTGGGCGGCGTTTTCTCGCAGGCACAGGCGCACACGCCCGATTTGACCGACGTGAAAGGCCAAGCCCACGTCAAGCGCGCATTAACCGTCGCCGCGGCCGGCTCGCACAACCTTTTGATGATTGGGCCCCCGGGGACGGGGAAAACCATGTTGGCCTCACGCCTCCCCGGCATTCTGCCCGAGATGACCTTCGATGAAGCCCTCGAAACTACACGCGTCTACAGCGTCGCGGGCAGCCTCAACGAGAAAGGGCACCTGATCTGCCGGCGTCCGTTCCGCGCGCCCCACCATACCGCGACGACGGTGTCCATCAGCGGCGGCGGCCACGGCCAGCAACCCATGCCCGGAGAAGTCAGCCTCGCCCACAACGGGGTCCTGTTTCTCGACGAGTTGCCCGAGTTCAACCGGGCGGCCCTCGAGGTCTTGCGGCAACCCCTCGAAGAGGGCTTGGTCCACATCCGCCGCGCGTCGTATTCGGTCACCTTTCCGAGCCGGTTCATGCTCGTCGTCGCCATGAACCCGTGCCCCTGCGGATGCCGCACCGACCCCCACCGCGAGTGCCGGTGCACCATCGGCGAAATCCAACGCTACATGAGCCGCTTGTCGGGACCCCTCCTCGATCGCATCGATATCCACATCGACGTGCCCCCCTTGTCCTTCGACGAAATGTCCGACGACCGGCCCAGCGGGGCCACTACCGCCGACGTGCGCGGCCAAGTGCAGGCCGCCCGCGAACGCCAGCATGCCCGCCACGACGGACGCTACCGCGGCAACGCCCACCTCGATACGACCGCCACGCGCAAACACTGCGCCATCGGTTCGAGCGGCAAGGCCTTGCTCGAGTCCGCCCTCGAACGCATGGGCCTCAGCGCCCGCGCCTACGACAAAATCCTCCGCGTCGCCCGCACCCTCGCCGACCTCGACGACCAGGAGAACATCGCCGATCACCACCTCGCCGAAGCCATCCAGTACCGCAGCCTCGACCGGGAAATGTTTTGAGCGAAAAGCCGGGGACTGCACCAAGCGAGCGAGGAACGAGCGAGACGGGGCTGTCCCTACGGTTTTTCGCCCACGCCCCGGCTGGTCCATCGGACTGATCAGTCAGATCGGCCGGATCGGACCGATCGGGTCTGACAAATCGGACAGCTCAGCCAGGTCTGCGTTCCCTGGCGCGGCCAGCGCCCTGCGTCGCCCCGGCGGCCGCGCCGACCCATTGGCCGTAGAAGCGGTGTCAAGCGGTTGCATTTTCGCGGGCAAATAGGGGATGATAGAAATCCGAATGGAAATCCGGGTTTTCTTGGCACTGTTTTCAGCAGACCCGTTACCCGCAGCAGAGGAGATGAGCACCATGAGCATGAGTCGCAGGAAATTTCTCGGCAGCACCGCTTCGGCGGTAATCGTTGCCGGCACCATGGCAAAGGGACGCGTGTTTGGCGCCAATGATCGCGTCAACGTCTGTGTAATGGGCATCAATGGCCGCGGTCAGAGCCACATCAAGGGGTTCACCGCCGTAGACGAGGCCCAAGTCGCTGGACTGTGCGAGGTCGATACCACGCTGTTCGACAACCGCATTAAGAACTATTTCGAGCGGCGCAATTTGCCGAAGCCCAAAACGTATACCGACATTCGCCAGGCCTTGGACGACAAAGACATCGACGTCATCTCGACGGCTACGCCGAATCACTGGCATTCGCTGGCAACCATCTGGGCGTGCCAGGCCGGCAAAGACATGTACGTCGAGAAACCCATGACTCACAATATTTACGAAGGCCACCAGGTTGTCGAGGCCGCGAAAAAGTACAACCGCATCGTCCAGCATGGCACCCAGCTCCGCAGCAACCCCGGTTTCCAGGAAGGTATCCAGTTGCTGAAGGATGGGTTCATCGGCGATGTCTACATGGCCCGCTGCGTGTGTTACAAATGGCGCCCGGACATCGGCAAGGGTGTCCCTGGCGACCCGCCAAGCACCCTTCGGTGGGACCTCTGGCAGGGCCCGGCCAAGGAACAGCCGTTTATGGTTAAGGTCGGCAACCCCGACGAAGGCATCTACGTGCATTATTTCTGGCACTGGGTGTGGGATTACGGCAACGGCGACATCGGCAACCAGGGTGTGCACCAGCTTGATGCCGCCCGCTGGGGCCTCGGCGTAGACATCCCCTACCGCGTATCCTCCATGGGCGGCATGTTCCTGTGGGACGACGCAAAAGAGGTGTACAACGTCTCGTCTTCGTCCTTCATGTTCAAGGGAGAGGACGGCAAAGACAAGATGATGACGCTCGAGGTCCGTCCCTGGTACTCGAACGACGAGATGGGCGGCCGGTCGTTCGGCGTTATCTTCTACGGGTCGGAAGGCATGATCACCTTCCCGAGCTATTCCGGCTACATCGCCTACAAGTGCAAAAAATTCGGCGATTCCGACATGGAAGTGGCGAAAAAACGAATGGATGGCGACGACAAGAACCACTACCAGAACTTCATCGACTGCGTCATCAACCGCGATGCCGGTAACGTAAATGCCCCGCCCATCGAGGGCCATTACTCGTCCGCGCTGTCACACTATGCGCTCACCGGCGCGCGCATCAACCGGGTGCTCGAGGTTAACGACCAGAACGGTGAGATCACCAACATCGATTGGTCAAGCATTCCGGGCCTCACGGAAGACCAGGCCACCTTGTACCTCAAGCGCGATTACCGTGAAGGCTTCGAAGTGCCCGAGGAAGTCTGATCGCACCGCTCGCGACCAACCACCGCCCGGTGCGGCTGTATGGCCCCGCCGGGCGGTTTTTTATTTCCCCCGACACGATTAAAAAGGTAAGACCGTGCATCGTGTGAACACTGAGGGCGGGCGGCTCCGAATGTCCTACTCAGTGATAGTCCGTGACTGTCCGTGTTCCGCCGCTTTTTGAAAAAGTAACAAAGCTCCCGCCTGATAGGTACGCTCAGGGTACTTCCCTACTCCTCGGCTCGCCGCTCGTACGCGTTGGACAACACGTCCTGCAGGGCATCGATCATTTCCGGGTAGGGCAAATCCGTTCCCGAGACCAGACCCGTATTAAACGGTTCGAGGTCGAAGTGGCGCCCCGTGACGGGCTGGTCCATGTACTGAAACCAATGGCATCCCACAAACACCGGACTGTCGATGGTGCTGTAGAGATACTGCTTAAGCATCTCGGCGCGTTCTTCCTGCGTCTCGGCGGCGACAAGGCCGGGATGCATCATGAAACGGTCGGGCGCGCCGATGTGAAACTCGCTTACAAGCACCGGCTTACCGAGGGCGTTCTCGCCTTCCCATTCCTCGGGATTGATGGTCGTATTGTAGCGATTTACGGAGACTACATCGGCCACGTCTGCACAGGCGCGCATGATGGGCCGCGGCGCGGTCTGCATAAACCGAACGCCTAAATAAAGCTGGTTCGGCGCATGCTTCTCGAGAGCCGCGTTGATGACGTCGAAGTACCGTCTGGCAAACATGTAAGCAAGCTCATCCAGATCGGCCAGGCATTTCTTCGTGGGGCGGGCGGGGACCCGCAGGCTGTCCCAATCCTTGGCATCCGAGCCCCACGCCGCGTTCAACGCAGCGAGGTCGCGATACTTCTCCTGCAATCTCTTGATGAAAACGATACGCGAGGGTTGCTCGGGCGGACTCGCTAACACCCCGTCTCGGACGCTGTCCCAAGCCATCTCGTTATCGACAAAATACCCGATACACAGAGGATTGTCTTTGTGGTCCCGGGCGACTGCCGCAACTCTTTCGTCCGCGATAGCCTCGAAATTGGGGTCGAATACCTCGGCGAGTTTCGACCAGAATCCGGTAGTCCCTTCCACGCGCGGCAGACGACCATGAACCCCGATATTGGCCGTGTATGGCAAGGGAGAATCGGCCAGTACATCGCCTTGGGACCAGTTGGCAATGGTGTTCAATCCCCAGGAACGGAAACGATTGTATGTCGTTTCACGCCACTCCTCCGCAAAGTCTTCCCCGTATTTGCGCTTGAGATTGGTGAGATAGAAGCGGTCT
>JAWODE010000003.1:0-6281 GCA_046483455.1 Candidatus Hydrogenedentota bacterium
GCGGGCTGGATGTGAAGCGTGGCGAATAATGGCCGCCATTTGTCGGACGGGGGACACTCGATATTCACGTATAACGCGTCGTTGTCATGTGTAGCCTGCCACAACGTAGGGGGCTCGTTGGGAGTGAACGAGACTTTTCCCACGGTCGATTGCGAGGACAAAGACTGCCATGCGGCGTTGCTAGGCCATTCTGAAGCAAAGGATGCGGTCGCCGGTCCGCATCGATAGACGTAGGGTCCGTCAGTCATTCCGCAGGACGAAGGAAAGACGGCCGCGCCCGCATCCAGCGCTCGCTCCGCCTCGGCGAATTCCGTGTCGAGTAATTGGCGCAAGAGGTTGACGCGCCAGTGCAGCTTCGCGGGGAAGTACTTGTAGCCTTCCGCCTCGGCATGAAAACCGAGAAACGAATTGGCTTCGCACAAATCCGCAATCGCCAACGAGTTTTTGATTTCTTCTTTGACAATGGCCCGCAGTTCCTCGAGAATCGCGGCTTTTTTTATCGGCGGGCTGTATAGGAGTTGTTCACGGAGATCGTAGAAACGAAGGATGTTATAGCCGGAACGGAATTGTATCCCCAACGCCTCCGCGACGGTAATGTCCCTTAATCGTTCCGGGTTCCCGGAGAATTGTGGCTTCAATTCGGCAAGTATGTCGCATCCCTGGTTCCATATCTCCGACATATTTCGGCACAGTTCCAAGACCTCGGCGTAGGTGTGGGTACCGGAGAAACATTCGCCGATGCGGTCGCCGGAGGGCGGATATTCGAGCTTCCAGGTGGGGGCCAGGGGCAAATGGACGGGTTCTAAATGGAGCGGCCACACTACGCCGTCCTGCATAGGGCCGTAGTACTGAAAGGCATTGGTTAGAGGATAGTTGTCGTAGGCTTCAGCAAAAAGACGCCATGCCTGCACAACCCGCGGGGCATGGGTCGGACCCCAGTCTGTGCGGGCGAGATTCAGGAGGAACTCGTCTTCAGTTATCGCTTCGGACGCGAACGGCAATTCGCTGGCAGCGGCCCGGTTCATCATGCAAGGCATGTTGCCGAAATACCAGCACTGCATAACCGAAGTCACGCCCAGCGTGCGCATCTTCCGGTACTTGCGATAGAGCAGACTGGGCACCGGTACGTAGGGAACCGTGGCGACCTCGTGGGAACAGCACGCCTGAATCTTGGCGGACACTTCCGCGCCGCTGCTGACGGCGTTGGACGCGATAGTCTTGAATATGTCACTTGGTCCCACGTAAGAAAGCCAATAATCGCCGGCGTGCCGTTCCTTGCCGAGTTGGAGCTTCTTGCCGCCTGACTCGAAGTTGTACTGCACGATAACCCCCGGCGGAGTATGCCGGGCGAGCTCCACAATAGGCTCGAAGGTAGCCCATTGCCTGCCGGTACCGTTCTCCGGGACATAGAGCCAGGAAATCAACTTCGCGTCAGGGTTTGCCTCATGCATGCCGCGCTCCATGGCTGACAATGAAGCGTGGAGAATCTCCCAGGGTTCTTTATTGGCGCACGTGGGGCAGTTGATGTTCCAGTTTTCATCGGCGCCGCTCAAGCACGTGGTTCCCCGTTCCCCGAAACTGATGTTGATGAGGCCGCCGAGGTTCGGGACTTGAGAGAAGATATCGTGCATGGCCTCATACAGGTATCTTTGTGCTGCGTCGGAAAACGGGCAGAACAAACGGGTCGAGCCGCCCATCGTTCCGCCGCCCAACTCCGGGTGCTCCTTGAGTAAAGGATTGTCGGGAGCCATGGCGCGGGGTTCGATGCAGAAGAGGAAAGTTTTGATTCCATAACGCCGGCATTTGGCCACGGTTTTCCGTAGCTTATCCAAGCGCCGGTCCCGGTCAGGGCTGACCGCTTCCGTCAGGGATGTTTTGCACAAATCTTTGAATTCGATGGTTAACCAGAGTCCGTTCACGCCATCGTGCGCCAGCCGGTTCAGGTACCCGTGTGGATAGTAGTCGATATCATCAAGCAATTCATCGCGATTCTTAGGCGGCCGCTTGATGGGACCGAAGAAACACCGCGATATGCGCGTGCTGACGAAGGGCGAGCGCATCGTCTCGCCGATACGCAAAAATGGACCGTCCGCCTGCATCAATTGGTCTTCGATAAAGAAGATACCCCGGCGGATGCCCTCGGTATCATTTGCCTGGATACGGCATTCATTCCCGGATACGACAATCCTGTATGTTTCGTACTTCGGGGTGGGTGCGCGCTCGGCGATGATCCGAAAGGGACCGTCCAGGGACAGGCCCACACATTCGAAAAAGCGATTCAAATCTGCGTATGCCGTATCGAGGACACCGTCGGCGTCGGGGAAATTTGCCTGTATCTGCACGCCATCCTTAAGACTGGCCTCGCGGTCGGTCGCCGCTTTCCGCGTCCACTGTGGATGCCACTCGATGGGCGCTGCCAGCAAATCCACAAAACGCCACTCGTTTTCGCTGGGACTCACCGGTGGTTTATCGACGGATGCCGGTGCCTGGCCGGGAGCCGCCACCGCCAACCAGGATTCAAGTAAGCAGAATGCCAACGTGAACATACGCAGTTCCTCGCAAATAGCCCCGTAAGCATGGTAACATGGGCCGCGAAGGGAGGCAATCGGGCGAAGGCAGCGCGGCGAAGGGCCGCATTCCGGTTACAACGAATAGTGCAGGAGTTGTACCCGAGGGGCGGCATCTTTATACTGCCGTCCATTGGATGGATGACCGTGTTGCTGGAAAGCGCACAAATATCAGCTTTTATAATCAGGACATATCAAACGACAACGATGAAGAGAATCAAACTTCTTACACGACCGAAAGCGATGACCGCACATGTCACTCAAGGACCCGTATTGGACGTTCTTGAGGTAGTGCTGCGTGGTGCCGTCAGCATCCTGAACATCGTCAAGGCGCAAGGGGAATGATCTTTTTACCGGTGGCATCCGCGTTTTTCGAAGGCAGCGAACCATGAGCCCTTCGGCTCATCCGTAGACCGTGAAAATGGGACCGACCATGCTCCGGCAACGGAGGACGGGCATTCTTGCTTCTCGGTTAGATCACCGCAGAGGGATACATCCGCGTTCTTTTTGATAGAGAACACGCATGCCCGCGTGATCCCACACCGAATTAATTCTCGAGGCCGTCTTGCCTATCCTGTGCTAATGTGACTGCCTCGGGAGTTCGTTCACCGCCATATTCGGTCCGGCGCCGGCTCTTTCCCGCGCCAGACTTGTGCACCGGTCTTGGTGTTGGCCGAACCGACGTAAAGGTATCCATCCGGACACGATTTCATCGTCCGCCATCCATAATTCCGGGGATCGTTTAGCCCGTTGATGGTGACCGGATACCAATCAACCCCATTGGGACTCTTGAAAATATCCCCTCCGGCGTGCAGTGGTTTGTACCAGTCATCTGCTTCAAGTTTCTTGTCGGTGGCCCCTTGCAGGAACGTCAAGACACCGTCAACGTTCGTGAGGATCCCACTGAGCAAGGTTCCCTGGTTAAACGTCGAGGCATAGAGCCATCCGTCGTGTTCCTCCATCCACCAGAGATAGGAATTGGTGAAATGATTGAACCCGGACTCGTACCCGGAGAGGGATTCCGGGCCGACGATGGTTTCCCACGAATCGTCTTCGTTGATGCGGATGATATCGCACCCCTCGAAGGCATTGCCGCTGGTCGGATTGAATCCGGCAATGTAAAGCTGGGTGCCGAAATAGAGTTTGTTCTTAAACACAATGGGCATCCCGGCGTTTTCGTTGTGTGCGCTGGGTCCGCCGCCGCTTACAACCCGAACACATTCATAATCGTCTGAACCGGCCGCCCGGGGCCGCAGTTTCCATATGTCGAAGCCATCGACATCGTTTTTGGTGCCCGCATAAATCCAGTCTTGGTAAGCAATAAGCGCCTGCACACCACGATTGTTGGGGTCGCCAAACCCGTCTTGCATAATCGGGCGGAAATTGACCCCGTCGTCAGATACCCATATTTCTCCAGGAGGGGGCACCTCGCCGAAACTGTCGTACGCGACGGCCAGGTAGACGCGGCCATCAAGCTGCTCGATCCACCGGATCGAACCGCCCAGCTCCTCATACGTGAACACGTGCTCCCATTCGCCGTAGTTCCCGCTCCGTGTCCGCCACAGCAGCGATTCCTCGCCTTGTGTCGCCGCGTAGAGGTAGTGTGCGGCTCCACCTTCTTTACCGGCATCGGGTAACTCGATAATGGTCATAAACCGGAACCCAATGGTCCTGAAATTCGGTTCGGCCTCAACATCTCGATAATCGAATACAGTCTCCCACTCGTTCGGCCCCCAATCCGGCCGGTACCTCAAGATTTCGGGCGGTCTTACCGGAGCATCCAGAATGTTTCCGCCATTAGCGAGTACGTCTACATAGAAACCGATCAACCCACCCATGTTGTTGCACGTGCCAACATACAAGTAGCCATCGTCCGCGCCATCCGCCTTGAAATACTCCATGGAGTACGCGTAATCGTTCTTATCCACGGCATTGTCCGTCGCGTCAAACCCTGGAACATTCACCTGCTCGAAATCGTCCTCATTCAAACCGCCGCATTGCGGCAGAAGAATTCCCATGGTGCAGGAAGCAAGCACAAGAATAACGTGACTATCGAAAACTCGTACCATTGGTTTCTTCCCCTGGGTTCCACCCTCGCAAAATTGCCCCATGCTATCCGAAGCTATGCGTGATAGTAAGCCCAAGGAAGACAATGGTCAAGAACGCAATACAATTCCGGGCCCATCGGTCGTATATCATAAGGCAAGATACGTTTTGGGACTGATCGGTTTTTTGTGCGACAATTGTCGTTGGAGGCGCGTGAAGGACCGAACCCCTGCGTGCGAAATCCCTTTCGAATTCATCGCATGTGCAGGCAGCACATCTCGTTTATCATAATCGCGTTCGAGGAAGCACAGACTATGGCGGCAATTGCAATGATAACTCTCGTATGTGCGACGGACCTTCATGTCACCAAAGGAGTCTTCGCGGAACCCGCGGGTCACAAGCTCGGGATGACCATCTACGAGCTTTCGGAACCGTCTGGCGAACTCCGCCCGGGCATGGTGCTCATTCACGGCGGGGGATGGCGTTTTGGCCCGCGTTGGCAGCAGTGGTGGTACTGCCGCGCCTTTGCCCGGGCCGGCTACGTCGTTATGTCCATTGACTACCGCTTAATGCCCCGGTACGGCTTTCCCTGTTGCGTTTACGACTGCAAAGCGGCGGTCCGGTGGCTGCGCATGCACGCGGGGGACTATCAGGTGGACCCGAACCGGATTGTGGCATTCGGCGCGTCGGCGGGCGGCCATCTTGCTGCGTTTCTGGCTGCAACCCGCCCCGAAGACGGCCTGGAAGGCACAGAAAACCTGGGGGTGTCGAGTGACATCCGCGCGGCCATATCCCTGTATGGCGTCCTCGATCTGACCAAGTATCGCGAAAAGGGAATTCTTGGGCTGCCGCGCGACAAAACGACCAATGCGCTGCTGAAATTCGCGGGTACGGAGGCTGCCGGGGAAGGCGAGGATCCCCTCGCGGCCGCGTCCCCGATCTCGTACGTCCATGCCGGTATGGCGCCAACATTTCTCGCCCATGGCATGGGGGACAGACTTGTCCATTATGAACAATCCGAGGCTTTCTACAACCGTCTGCGCGAGCTGGGGGTGCCTACCAAGCTTATCGGCTATCCCCGCAGAAACCACGGTTTCGACTACATCCATTGGCGCCAACGCAAAGCCATGTTCACCGAGATGCTCGCCTTTCTTGAGGAACACAACGGATAGCGCGGTTATCTCGCCGATTGGCTCCGGGGGCAGACATGTCTCGAGTTTCTTGCCCTTCGCGTGAGCAAGAGGCACGGCCGTGTTTCCACGCGCTGTCTTTCGCTTTGGGGTGCAGAGCCTCAGTTGGTCATATTGACACAAAGGGTCCGCGCCGCCTCGTTGTTTATTCGGAGCCGGCCTGCCGGGGCGGGCGGAGCAGTACGGGGATGCGAACGCCCTCGCCCCCCGGTTGGTCCGTTTTGACGAGGACGACCGTGGCCTCAGGCGCGGCCACCGTGGTTTCCCGTGCCAGCCCGATTCGCAACACCGCGGGATGCTCCGGGTCTGTCTGTTCCGCCTTTACGACGTCAACCGTGTCGTCAGCCAATGCAGCTCGGGAAATGCTATCGCCCATCACGGCCATGCTGTTTGGCCAGACGGTCGGTTGGACGAATACGGCCGTCACACTTTTGTCGGCGTCCATGGTGATGGTGGTGGGATTGGTCGAGCCGCTGAG
>JAWODE010000030.1:0-2897 GCA_046483455.1 Candidatus Hydrogenedentota bacterium
ACGGGCTGGACGCCGAGCGTATGCGCAAGCACGCCGACGCGATCCGCGAGGTCGACGCCGATATGGACGGCTTTCGCCTGCTGGCCGGCGTCGAGGTCGACATACTCAAGAGCGGAAAGCTGGACCTGCCGGAGGACCTGCTGGCCGGGCTGGACTGGGTCCTACGGCATTCCACGACAGGTAGGACACTATGGCCTTGGATAGAAGCCGCCAGATACGAAGGCAAATCCTGATGTTCCTTCGTGGGGGATGTGCGGCGGTTCTCTGCCTGGTCGCCGCGGGGTGCGTCCAGAAAGACGAGCCCATCGTGGCGGGCACGGCCTTGATGCAATGCGCTGTGCAAGACCTTATACCGGAGGCCGCCATCTCGCCCGCCCTCATCCCGCCGGGAAGCTGCCCCGGTCATTACGATATGCGGCCCGGCGATATCCGGCGCGTGGCGGCCTGCAATGCTCTTCTCTTGCACACCTGGCAGGAAACGAAGCCGAATATCACGAGTGTGGTCCGTGCATCGGGCATTCCGCCCGAAAACGTGCTGGTGGTACCCGTGCCCGGCAACTGGATGGTCCCGGATGCCTACGCGGATGCTTTGGAATCCCTTGCCGCGCTTCTGGAATCCAAAGAACTGGGCACGCAAAACCTGGCCGCCCGTGCTGAACAACGCATCTCCGAGGTGCGGATAAGCGGTCGCCGTCTCCAAAATCGTCTACAAACGGCGGGCGCGCCGAATACGGTGGTTTTGTGCCAAAACATGGTCGTTCCATTTGTGGAATGGGCCGGATTCTCGGTGGCGGGAGCGTTCGGGCGTTCCGAGGACCTCAGCGTGAGCGATGTCGAGGCCTTGGTAAAGCTTGGCAAAGCTCGCGGGGTTTCACTCGTTATTGATAACCTTCAGAGCGGCGACGAAAAGACGGGCGAAGCATTGGCCCGGGAACTGGGCGCGGAACGGGTGATCATCTCGAATTTTCCAGGGGGACTGCCGAACACCAACACGTGGGACCGTGCGTTGGCTCGAAACACCGAGCTTCTTTTGGAAGCCCTCGATCGCCTTAGGCTCCCTTCTTCGTAAAAAAATGCGGCGGCTTTCATGCATGAGGACGTAATACACATCGAAAACGCCACGGTTGCGGTGCGCAAGGCAACCCTGTTGCGCGATATTTCCCTACATGTGCCGCGGGGAGCGTTTGTCGGCATTCTCGGGCCCAACGGCGCGGGAAAAACCACGCTCCTCACCTTAATCAACGGCCTCACCCATCCGTCCTCCGGCCGCGTGACGGTCCTTGGCAAAGACCCCCACGGCCGGCAAGGACACCGCCTCCGGTCGGGAATCGGATACGTAGCACAAGTGCAACCGGTGGACCGGCGCTTGCCCATTAACGTGCGCGAGACGGTCCTTGTTGCACGGTACGGACGCCTCGGGTGGTTGCGGCGGCCCGGACGCACAGACCATGCGCGGGTTTCCGAAGCGTTGGCGGCCGTAGGCATGGAGCATCTGGCGGACCGGCCCTTGGGCCAATTGTCCGGAGGCGAATACCAGCGCGTGGCCATCGCACGCGCACTCGCACAAGACCCCCGCATCTTTCTGTTCGACGAACCGACCGCCTCGATCGACCCGCGCGTCCAGTCCGAGATTGTCAATTTGGTCGAAAACATCCACCGGGGACGCAACGTCACGTCGCTCTATGTGACCCACGATTTGCGCACGTTGCCGCGGTCCTGCCACACGGTGGTGTTGCTGCGCCAAGGAAGCATCTGGGCATCGGGTCCCCGCAACGAGATGCTCGAAGAAGCCCGATTGTCGGCGTTGTATGCCGAAGCCCCGCCACGGGAAGCAGGTGTATGATGTGGGGCCTTTTCGAGCACGCATTCATGCAACACGCCCTCATCGCGGGGCTCTGCGCCGGAGTAAGCTGCGGTCTCGTTGGCGTATTCGTTGTGACGATGCAGCTCTCGCTGCTGGGCGTATGCGTCGCCCATGCGGCATTTGCGGGGGCGATGCTCGGCATTTGGGCGGGATTTGACCCGATTTGGGGCGCGTTGGCCTTCAGTCTGGGCGCGGCGGCATTCGTGGGGCCCCTCGCGGACCGCGGACAACTCAATCCCGATAGCGCGGTTGGAATTGTGTTCTCGTTCATGCTGGGACTTGCGTTTTTGTTTGTCGGGCTCATGCCCGGCGCCAAAACCCAGGCGTTGAGTCTCTTTTGGGGAAACATTCTGACCGTCTCGACAACCGACCTCGTGTATTTGCTGGCGGTTTCCGCGGTTATCGTGTTGCTCCTCGTGCTTTTCTATAAAGAAATCCAAGCGGTGGTATGCCACCGGCATATCGCGTATGCCGTGGGGATTCCCGCAACGCTTGTGTTTTACGGACTGCTCTTCGCAACCGGAGCCACGGTAGCCGTTTCCTTGCGTACGGTCGGCGGATTGCTGATCTACAGTCTGCTGCTCAATCCCGCCGCCGCGGCCCTTCAACTCACGTTTAGTCTGAAACGCATGTTTTTATTGGCCGCTGTGTTTGGCGTGTTCTCGTGCTGGACCGGCCTGGCGGGCTCGTACTTCTGGGATTTGCCAACCGGCGCGTCCATTGTGATAGCTTCGTCGCTCATATTCGGGCTTGCCCTGGCCCTTTCACCCAAACGAAGGATGACATCATGGCGGAAATGAAGCGGCGCGGCATGAACCGCGCTATCAAAGCTTTTTTCGACAACCGGGCCTCGACATGGCACGAAGAGGTGGCTTCGCCTTTCATAGACCGTCTCGCGCAGATGGTCGAGGCGCTCGATATCGCCCCGAACGACATGGTGCTGGACGTCGGAGGGGGTACGGGTGTTCTTGCCGGGCAATTGGTTCACGGTGTGAGTTCCCCCCGTTACGTGCTCTCCGTAGATATCTCGTTG
>JAWODE010000081.1:0-11493 GCA_046483455.1 Candidatus Hydrogenedentota bacterium
AAAAAAGCCCAGAACAGAGGAGAGGTCCGGGCCGACATAGAGCCCGAACTGCTTTGGGTGGTCACGGAACAGCTCTACGAACTGGTAAGGACCGGGGCCTGGAAAAGGGTCACGTCGGATTTCAGCCGGTTTCAAAAACCGCAACTTGGCGGACAACACAGGCATAAGATTTTGCGCGGTTTGGAGTTTTGGGCCCGCATAAACAGAGTCTATTCTCGTAATCAGTCATATCAAAAGGAGAAGGCTGTGTCTTACGTAAGCGATATCCTCGAGCTTGTCAGAAAGCGCAATCCAGGCGAACCCGAATTTCATCAGGCCGTGCAGGAGGTCCTCGAGTCCCTTGATCCGGTTCTTGCTCGCCACTCCGAATACGAAGAAAACTGCATTCTCGAGCGGTTAACCGAGCCGGAACGAGTCATTCTGTTCCGCGTGCCGTGGGTGGACGATCAGAATACCGTACAGGTCAATCGAGGATTTCGCATTGAATTCAACAGTGCGCTCGGTCCCTATAAAGGCGGGTTGCGCTTTCATCCCACCGTATATTTGGGCATTCTGAAATTCCTCGCATTCGAGCAAATTTTTAAGAATTCGCTCACTACCCTCCCGATGGGCGGAGGCAAGGGCGGCTCGGATTTCGATCCCAAAGGAAAATCGGACCAGGAAGTGATGCGGTTTTGCCAGTCGTTTATGACCGAGCTCCAGCGGCACATCGGCGCGGATACGGACGTCCCGGCAGGCGATATTGGCGTCGGCGCCCGCGAGATCGGATATCTTTTTGGACAATACAAGCGCATTCGCAATGAGTTCACCGGTGTACTGACCGGCAAGGCCTTGAATTGGGGCGGCTCGCTGATTCGTCCCGAAGCCACCGGCTATGGGGCCGTCTATTTCGCGCAGAACATGCTTGCGACCACGGGAGATGACCTGGGCGGCAAGGTCTGTACGGTATCCGGTTCCGGCAACGTCGCCCAGTACACGGTCGAGAAATTGAACCAGCTCGGCGCAAAAGTCGTTTCCTTAAGCGATTCGAACGGCACCGTTTTTGACCCCGACGGCGTCTCTGAGGAGAAGCTGGCTTTCGTGATGGAGTTGAAGAATATTCGCCGAGGCCGTATCAAAGAATATGCCGACAAATTCCGGGGTGTCGAATATCGCGAAGGCGCTCGCCCCTGGGACATCAAATGCAATTGTGCCTTTCCTAGCGCTACCCAGAATGAGATCGACGCTTCCGATGCCAAGACGCTGGTCAAGAACGGCTGCAAAGTGGTTTCCGAAGGCGCCAATATGCCCACCGACCTCGAAGGGACCAAGGTCTTTCTCGAAAGCGGCGTTCTCTTTGGGCCTGGGAAGGCCGCAAATGCCGGCGGTGTGGCGGTTTCCGGCCTCGAGATGGCTCAGAATGCACAGCACACCTGCTGGACCCGCGAAGAAGTCGACGAACGTCTGCAGCAGATTATGCATGCCGTCCACGATCAAGCGTATGCAGCCGCGGAAGAGTACGGGGTTGCTGGAAATTATGTCGCGGGGGCGAATATTGCCGGTTTCGTCAAAGTCGCCGACGCGATGCTCGATCAGGGCGTCGTATAATAGAATCCCGCGCTATCGTTGCTTCTAGCCCCATCTGCGAGTAAGAGCGCGCATTCTTTCGGAATCCGGGAGAAGCTACGCCGCCACAACGCCGTGTTGAGGATGGCTAATCCGTGTCCCTTCTGCAGACAGGGCCAACTTATGCCTGCCCTTATCTTCCTTGTGGTAAAACGCCGCGGAATTGAGCAACCTCTCTGCCTGATGTGATAGGCTGTTTGTAGCAAAGAAGACGCAGGTGTATCGCTACGAATACAGGATGAAATCCCATGCATCACGATTTTCATCGGACACAGTTTCACTTCCAAGCGCCCAAATACTGGATGAACGACCCGAATGGGCTCATACACTGGAAAGACGAGTATCACCTCTTCTATCAGCATAATCCGGAGAGCCCTCTCTGGGGCAACATTCACTGGGGCCACGCGGTTAGTAAAGACCTCTACCATTGGAAACATTTGCCGATTGCCTTGGCGCCGACTCCTGGCGGGTGCGATGCGCTCGGGATTTTCTCCGGTTGCGCCGTAGACAATGACGGCGAACCCACGCTGGTGTACACCGGCGTCGCGCCGGAGGTCCAGTGCATTGCCGTTGGCGATGCCGCCATGCGCAATTTCGAAAAGTATCCGGGCAATCCCGTGATAGCCCATCCGCCCGAGGGGTTGGAAGTCACCGGTTTCCGGGACCCGTGCGCGTGGCGCGAAGGAGACGGCTGGCGCTGCATTATCGGCTCCGGCATCGCCGGCAAAGGCGGCGCTGCGTTACTTTACCGCTCTCCGGACCTCCGCACATGGGAGTATCTGCATCCCTTGCTGATAGGTGACGCGGAAGAAACCGGCGCCATGTGGGAATGTCCGGATTTCTTCCGCTTAGGAGAGAAGCATGTTCTCCTTGTATCGGCCGTGGATACGGTACTCTATTTCGTAGGGACCTACACGCGCGGGCGTCTCGCTGTCGAGCATAGCGGGCGGCTGGACCATGGCCCGGCGTATTATGCTGCCCAGACATTCGAAGATGCGCAGGGGCGCTGCATTGCGTTTGGATGGCTTCGGGAGGCTCGCGGCGACGCCGCTCAGGAGGCCGCGGGCTGGTCGGGGGTCCAGTCAGTGCCGCGTGTGCTGACCTTGGGGCCCAATGGCGGCATTCTGGCTGAGCCTGCCCGGGAGATCGAGTCGCTCCGGCAAAACGGCGATCATCGGCAGGGCGTGTTGTTGCAGCCCGGCAACGATGTGCCGCTGGAGAGCGTCGATGGACGTCAAATTGAACTGCACACCACAATTGAAGTGACTGACCGGGGGCGGGTAGGTTTCGCCGTGTGCGCCTGTCCGGACCAGGCTGAGCAGACGCACGTCTATTACGATTGCTTGGCCAAGGAGTTGTGCATTGACACGCGGGGCTCGAGTTTGAGCAAGGACGTCACAACCGGGGAATACCGCGCTCCACTTAAAGTGGAACCTCTGGAAACGGTCGAGTTGCGTGTAATAGTGGACGGCTCCGTGGTCGAAGCGTTCGCGGACGGACACGCATGGGTTTCGGCGCGAATCTATCCCACGCGGGAGGATAGCGTCGGCGTGCGGGCGTATGCAGAAGAGGCCGAAGGGCGGATGAAAACGCTTGACGCTTGGCGATTGGCGGTCTCCTGACGCCCGATGATTGCGCCCCCGTTGTAGATGTTAGGGCGTTCTTACTCCCGTGTGCCCGCATAATAGTCGGCGATAGCTTTCATGATGACTTCCCCGGACTCGACATTTTCCTCCTTGGTATAGAGCGCGCCGCCGCCTTCGCACAGGATCGAGGTGATGCCAAACTGCATGTGTGTGCCTTCGGTCCACTGGTTGGCGTGGTCTTCGCGTAACGGCCATTCTTCCATGGTGCGGACCACATCATTGACGTCGTGTTCTTCCATAAGGTCGCGGAAGTTGGTCCAGGGGCCGAGGCCGTCTTCGGTCATCTCGGGTCCCGTGATGATGCGCGGGTCGGTCTTGCCGCCCCAGGTATGGATGCTCCAGGCCGTGACGGGCGGCGTATCCGAGGCCATCAATGCTTCGAGGTCTTTCTGGACAATGTAGGCTTCGTGGGCCTGATTTTCCTTGTCCGCGCCGGTGTGGAGATAGGTGCGGTTCATGTCGTAGCCCTCGACGTTTACGCGGTACCATCCTTTTGATGGCGCGTCCGGGCTCATCATGGGCACGAAATAACAGATGCTGCGCCGGCGGAAATCCGCTGCTTCGTCGCTCAGCATCCAGTCGATCATGCCGGCCATGCGCCACTGCGAGTTGTGCTCGCCCGGGTGCTGATTCGCGAAGAAGTGGACCCAGCGTTTCTCGCGAGGCACGTCGCTCTCGGGATCGGTGACTTCAAGACGGTAGAGGTCGCGTCCTTCGAGCGATTTCCCCAACACACGAACCTCGACGAAGGAACTCTTTGCCCACTGTGCCACGAGTTCCTGAAGTTTTTCATACGACATGGGAACCTGATGGCCGACATACACGACGTCTTGCTCAAACTCCGGGAAGATGAGCGTGTCGTGCTGCTTGTCGACCTTGGGGCCGTTTTGCCAGTGGACGGGGTGCCAGTTCTCGCCGTCATATGAGTAAGAGTAGGCGTATTCGTTAAAGTAATACGCTGTACCGCCGTCGAACTCGACATCGAGGCGCAGCGTATTGCCCTTGGCGTTCCGCAGGATGGTGAACTGCGGGCGATTATTCCAGTCCGGATGGCCGGGTGCTGCTCCGAGCGAAACCTTGAAATGATTCTCGCCCACCTGCTCGATGGTCGTGCCTTGCGACCCCAGGGGCCCTTCGAATGTAAAGTCCTCGACCGAGAGCGTTTCAGCGTGAACTATTCCGGCTTTCACGATGGCTAATAGGACAACAATTGTGCATGCGGTACGTACCATTTGAACCCCCTTCACGCTGCTTGAATCAAAGTCATTGAATTTCTGGCGCAATTTTATCTGTTTTGTGCTCACATTGTATAGGAAGTCAGCGCCAAGCGTCTCAAAGCTCAGGAGCAAGGCGGAGCATCTTCTCAATATCCCGCCGACTCATGTTTTTGTCCGTGGCGCGAAGTGCTGCGGTTATTGGCGCGCCGTCTTTCGTCATTTATGTCG
The DNA here is from genome assembly GCA_046483455.1 of Candidatus Hydrogenedentota bacterium. Lineage (GTDB taxonomy): Bacteria > Hydrogenedentota > Hydrogenedentia > Hydrogenedentales > SLHB01 > UBA2224. Next base: position 4,697 of record JAWODE010000081.1, read on the forward strand.
CTTTCCTCGCGTTGGCCTCCGATGTCTACACAATGAGTCTATTTTTTTGGCTCCTCATCAGCGCCGAGGGGCCGTGAGCGCGGCGCTCTCTATTTCCATTCGCGGACTACCGTTCCTCTGGTTTTGGGTCGACTTCGCCTTTGCCCCCGCCGCCGCTGTGCCGCTTCTGATGGGCCGACGGGATATTTTCCGAGCAGCTGCTTGAATCCTCCGGTCAATCCGACCATAATCGGCATAAGACAGATAAGACCTATAGGACAAATAAGACAAATGAGTGACGAAACTGTCATGCCTCCTCATGGTGGCTATCGGCACCTCCTGTCCTACCGAAAGGCCGAGATAATCTACGACTTGACCTTCGTTTTCTGTCAGCGTTTTCTCGGAAAAGGCGACCGCACCATCGACCAGATGAGACAAGCGGCCCGATCCGGCAAACAGAACATTGTAGAAGGCAGCAGAGCATCCGGCACTTCGAAGGAAGCAGAACTGAAATTGACCAACGTAGCCCGGGCAAGCCTTGAAGAGCTACTGGAAGATTATCGTGATTTCCTCCGCGCTCGCAAATTGCCCATTTGGGAAAAGGGCTCCCCTCACGCGCTTTATGTCCGAAAGCTGGGCCAACGTCCTGACGCCACTTACGAGACCTATCGCGAGTTTTGTGAGACCCGCTCTGCCGATGTGGTGGCCAACATCGCCATCTGCCTGATACACCAAGTGAACTACTTGCTGGACCGGCAATTGCGCACGTTGCAACGCGACTTCGTAGAGCACGGTGGTTTGCGCGAGCGCATGACGCGCGTGCGTCTCAGCGCACGCGAGCGCCAGCACCGTATGTGCGACCGCCGAAAGCAGTAAAGCGTCTACGCGCTTCGGTAGATCTTTGCGCCCTCTTCTATCGGTCCTATTCGTCCTATCGGTCCTATTTGTCCCATTTCCCAATCCCATTTCCGCCTTGCCCGCACGACCACTTGAAAACCCCCCGTGCAAATCCGGATAATCTCCGAATTACCGCCTTGAAACGCCCATCGGCGTATTTCATAGACCCGAACAAACGACACAAGGATAGTTTTTGTTATGAGTGACCATGCATTCGAGCCGGTGCCATCTCCGTTCAACTTCTCCGAGGCGGAGAAGGACGTGATCAGGTTTTGGAAAGAAAAACGCATTTACGAGAAAAGCCTCGATGCACGCAAGGGCGCTCCCAAGTTCGTTTTTTATGAAGGCCCTCCGACGGCCAATGGCATCCCCCATCCCGGGCACTGTCTAACCCGCACGATCAAAGACATTTTCCCGCGGTATAAGACCATGACCGGGCACTTCTGCGAACGCAAAGCGGGCTGGGACACCCACGGACTTCCCGTCGAAATCGAGGTTTGCAAGGAGCTCGGTATCATCGATGGCGGCAAAGCGGCCATCGAGGATTACGGCGTCGAAAAATTCAATCGGACTTGTATCGAATCGGTGTTCCGCTACCAGCGCGAGTGGGAAGAACTCACTGATCGCATCGGGTTCTGGGTCGATTTAGAAGACGCCTATATTACCTACTATCAGAGCTACGTCGAGAGCGTCTGGTGGGCGTTAAAACAATTGTTCGACAAAGGCCTTTTATATCAGGGTCACAAGGTCGTATGGTGGTGGGCTCAGGGGGGTACCGCTCTCAGCGCCGGTGAAGTCGGCGAAGGTTACCGCGATATCGATGATCCCGCCGTTACCGTCCGCCTGCGGTTGCCCGAAGAGAGCCGTAAGGTCCTTAACATCGAGAATCCCAACGCCAGTTTGCTTATCTGGACTACCACCCCCTGGACTCTTCCAAGTAACTGCGCCGCGGCTGTAGGTCCCGATATCGAATACGCCGTCGTCAATCACACCAGCGAGTTTGGCGACGAGGTCCTCGTTCTCGCGCGGCCTCTCGTCGAACGGTATTTCGGTGAGGACGCCGATGTCGTTAAAGTGGTCAAAGGGCTGGACCTTATCGGCCTGAAATATGAGCCGCTCTTCAACTACGGCGCTCCTACGACTGTTGACGGCAGTAAGGAGTCCGACAAGTACTGGGAAGTTATCCCCGGCGATTTCGTCGACCTCGAAACCGGCACGGGCATCGTCCACATTGCCCCGGCGTTTGGCGAAGACGACTACCGCGTCTGTCAGGAACTGGGCGTTGGTTTTCTGTGTTACGTTAAACCCGACGGCACCTTTGACGAGCGCGTCACCGATGTCGATCCCTACGATCAGACGCCTTTCGCGGGGCAGTTCTGCAAGGATGCCGATAAGGGCCTCATCCGATTTCTTAAGGAAAACGGAGCGGTTCTCAAGCACGAACAATACCGACACGCTTATCCGTTTTGCCCTCGGGCGGAGGATGATCCGTTGATTCAGTACGCCCGCCGGAGTTGGTTTATTCGTACATCGCAATTCAAGGACGAATTCCTCGCCAACAACAAGCATATATACTGGCAGCCGGAGCATATCCGCGACGGCCGTTTCGGTAATTTCCTCGAGAACAATGTCGATTGGGCCATCTCGCGGGAACGTTATTGGGGTACGCCGCTCCCCGTCTGGGTCTGCGAGAAGACCGGACACATGGAAGCCGTGGGCTCATATGCCGAACTTATGGCGAAACCCGGCGTCGAGGGCGTCGAGGTGTGGGAGAAGGCCAAAGCTGAGAATTCCGACCTAGTCGACCACCTCAAGATTCACAAGCCCTACATCGACGCGGTAACGTATCAGAGCCCGAAAGACCCCTCCGCGCGCATGCGCCGGGTGACCGAGGTGATCGACGTGTGGTTTGATGCCGGTTGCATGCCTTTCGCTCAATGGGGCTATCCACACTTGCCCGGCAGTGACAAGCAATTCACCGAGCGGTTCCCGGCCGACTTCATCAGCGAGGCTATCGACCAGACCCGCGGGTGGTTCAACGCCCTTCTCGTTATCAGCACCATTGTCCATGACAAAGAGATTGTGGATTATCCTCATCCCTTTAAGAGCTGCATCTGCCTGGGCCACATCATGGGCGAAGACGGCCTTAAACTGTCGAAACGCCTCAAGAACTACCAGGAACCCGCTGTACTTTTCGACAAATACAGCGCGGATGCCTTGCGATGGAGTTTCTTCGCCAAGAATCCTCCTACCAGCACCGGGCGCCTCTCCGAGCGCAACGTCGAAGAGGCCCAACGCGAGCTCCTCATCCGCTGGTACAACGTCTATAGTTTCTTTGTGATTTACGCGAACCTTGACGGGTTCGATCCGTCAAATGCCCCGGCCGCGTTCCTTGAACGCATGGGGCTTGATATGGGCAACGTCCCCGGGGAGGGGGAGGAGGCGCTGTATTCCCCTCGTGGCGAGCGTGCGGAACTCGACCGCTGGATTCTCCACGAACTTGACCGCACCGCGCTCGATATTCGCGACGCCATGGAAACCTACGGCTGCAACCCGGCTGCGCGGAGCATCCAGGCCTTTGTCGAAAGCCTCTCGAACTGGTATGTCCGTCGGAGCCGCGAGCGATTCTGGGCCAGTGGCTGGAGCGCCGATAAAGCCAATGCCTACTGGACCCTCTACGAGTGCCTTCTTAAACTCGCCCAGTTGGCCGCGCCGTTCGTGCCGTTCTTCTCTGAGGTGACCTGGCGCAATCTCCACAAACCATTGCCTGGCGCGCCGGAAAGCGTGCATCTCACGTCCTATCCCGATCCCGATAAAGCCGCGATCGATATGGAATTGCTCGACGAGATGGCCGCAACGCGTGAAGCCGTCACCCTGGGTCTCAGTGCGCGGCGCACCGCTAACATTAAGGTGCGTCAGCCATTAGGCCTCTGCGAACTCGTTCTTGGCAGCGACGACCTTCGCGCCGGACTCGAAAAACACATCGAATTGGTTAAGAGCGAGTTGAACGTCAAGGAAGTTTCCTTTACCGACAATCCGGATGAATACGTTTCGTTTGAACTCAAACCCAATTTCAAAGTTTTGGGTCCACGCCTCGGGAAGAAGGTCAAATCCGTCGCTAAAGCCTTGGCTCAGGGGGATGCCGCTGCCATGTGCGCCGAACTTCAGGACGGCGCGCTTTCGCTGGATGTTGACGGCGAGGCTATTGAACTTACTAATGAGGACGTGGATGTCCGCCTCACTCCTAAGGAAGGCTTCGCCGCCGCCCAGGGCCGCCGCATGGTCGCGGTCATCTCGACGGAGATCACCGAGGAACTTCGGCAAGAAGGCTGGGTCCGCGAGTTTATTCGCTGCGTGCAAGACATCCGCAAGGAGCAAGAACTCGCCTACGATGCCCGCGTCGAGGTCTCGGTCAAAACGGACCACGACGAACTGGCAGGTGTATTGACCGCTTTCGAAGATAAAATCCGCGGCGAGGTCCTCGCGGATGCGTTTGTGATCAACGGCGATTCTGGCGTCGAGGGTAAAGAGATCGAGATTGATGAGTTTTCAGTCACCGTGGCAGTAACGCGCAAATAGGTCCGTACAACGTCTGGTTTACGCCCGTCTCATTGCGTGCAAGTCCGTGTCGGTTCCTCTTCCCTATAGCCGCTGCCTTATGTCCGGACTCGTGGGTTGATGTTACCCTTGCCAGTGCCTACACTTGCTACCGACAGATGTTTGGCGGACAGCGCGTTTTGTGAAGGGGGCTCATATGAAACCTGTTGCACGGATGATAGCTGTGTTGTTGTTGGTCGTGGTGATACTAGCGCCTGAAGCGCTGGCCCGTGAGGCCGAATTCGATGTGGTGGTCCAGGAAAACGTCATGGTGCCCATGCGGGACGGCGTTCGGCTTGCCACCGATGTATATCTGCCCGCGAAGGACGGCGAAGCCGTCGAGGGGACATGGCCGGCGATTCTTACCCGCACGCCTTACAACAAAAGCGGCATGAAAAGCCACGCCGAATACTTCGCCCAGCGCGGCTATGCCTTCGTGTCTCAGGATACCCGTGGCCGCTACGCTTCGGAGGGTGTCTGGCACATGCTGTCGGATGATGGCCCCGATGGATGGGACTGCGCCGCCTGGATCGAAGCACAGGATTGGTCAGACGGGCAGGTCGGCATGCTTGGCACGTCGTATTTCGGCGGGACACAACATGCCATGGCTATGACCAAAGCCCCGCAGCTTAAGACGGTTATTCCGGTGGATGCGATGTCGAATATGGGCTATGCCAGTATGCGCAATGGGGGAGCTTTCGAGTTGCGGTTCTGGAACTGGATTTATCTTAATGCAGCGCGTGGAAGCCGTCAGTCGCGAGACCCCGCCAAACAGGCGCTTCTTCAGGAATTAGCCGATAACCGGGCCGAATATCTGCACAACATGCCGTTGCGCCGAGGGATGACCCCTCTCCGCATTGCCGAAGAATACGAGGATTGGCTTGTCGGAGCGCTCGAGCAACCGCGAGACCCTGGAAATTCGTTATAAGGGAAAGACGATCAGTGATGTTTTGGATATGCCCATCAGCCATGCATTGGAATTTTTCGGGAGCATACCTTCTATATGCACCAAACTACAGGTCTTGAAGGATGTAGGTCTTGGTTATGTTACCCTGGGCCAGCCTTCAACAACACTTTCGGGCGGTGAGTCGCAAAGGGTTAAACTGGCTGCCGAGCTGAGCAGGAAAAATACGGGAAAAACCCTTTTTATCCTTGATGAACCTACAACAGGTCTCCATTTTGAAGATGTCAGGGTTTTGCTTAATGTGCTAAATTCATTGGTAGATAAAGGAAATACAGTGATTGTCATTGAACACAATATGGAAGTGATTAAGGTTGCGGATTACATTATTGATCTGGGAAAAGAAGGCGGCAACAGGGGAGGGGAAGTGATTTCTGCCGGTACACCCGAAGAGGTGGCCGAAAACAGTGAAAGCTATACCGCCGGATTTTTGAAGAGGGAATTGTAGTTTTGCTATTCCATAACCCTCATGCACTGGTTTATACGATAAACACATGAACCGGGTTTGCGGGTTCACTGGAGCAATAGACATGAGAGTTTCATGATGAAGACCATAAAGCTCATCTGTATTTTTAATTGTATTGCATTGAAAAACCGATTTGAAAAGAATTCTTGGACAATAAAGTATTAAAACCAATTAAAATATGAGTCAACAGGAAGATAAAACCAAGAGTGCCTTTCAGCCTAAAGATTGGAACGAGATCCAGACAGCCGATACCTGGTCGATATTCAAGATCCTGTCGGAACTGGTGCAGGGATTTAACAAGCTCTCCAAAATTGGCCCCTGTGTTTCCATTTTTGGTTCGGCCCGGACCAAACCCGATAACAAATATTTTAAACTGGCAGAGGAAATAGCCTATAAGCTGACTAAAAGCGGATATGGGATCATTACAGGAGGTGGTCCGGGGATTATGGAGGCCGGAAATATGGGAGCCAAAAAAGGTGGGGGAAAATCGGTGGGACTGAATATTGATCTGCCCTTTGAACAATCGGCAAACCTGTTCATCGATCCCGAAAAGCTGATCAACTTTGAGCATTTTTTTGTCCGTAAGGTGATGTTCGTTAAATATGCGCAGGGTTTTATTGTTCTTCCCGGTGGTTTTGGAACCATGGATGAAATGTTTGAAGCCATAACCCTCATTCAAACCGAAAAGATCGGTAAGTTTCCCATCATTTTGGTAGGGAAAGAATACTGGGAAGGCTTGTTTGACTGGATCAAAAAGGTGGTTCTAAAAGAGAAAAACATCAGCGAAAAGAACCTGCAGCTGGTACAACTGGTCGATACAGCCGATGAAGTGGTCGATCACATCAATGCATTTTATTCGAAATACGTGCTGAGTCCGAATTTCTAAGAGTTCGTTGA
>JAWODE010000091.1:0-6320 GCA_046483455.1 Candidatus Hydrogenedentota bacterium
GACGGGCTGGACAGCCCGTTCTCCGTTGCCGGAGCGTGGTCGGTCTCTTCGCTGTGGTCTGGTCTCCTGACCAGACAACCCCGACGACCGACAGGTCTCCAATTCGGACCATTAGCCATTCAACCATCTGGGCCAGCAAGAAAGCACAGAGCACCAGGACTACAACCAAACCCGCGGGCTGCGCAATTCACCCTGCCTCAGGTTTTGACGTCCTCCAACGTGCCGATGGGGCGAACGTTTTTGCCGGTGACGCCAGTGCGGGCGTCGCCGAGGTCCTGCCGGGCCTTGTCGACAAGTTTGTGGAGACGCTTGACGACGTCGGGATGGTCTTTCCGCACGGATTTCTGTTCGCCGGGATCGACGTCAAGGTTGTAGAGGGCTTCCGGTAGCGGGGTGTCTCGATTCGGGATGCGCCGGTAGATGTCCTCGTCGCGAAGGGTGGTTTCGAGACGCAGCTTCCAGTTGCCGCTGCGGACGGCGTGGAGTTCGTTGCCGAAGTAGTAGTAGAAAGCCTCATGAGGCGTCTTCGCGCCGGGTTCGCTGAGGATGGGCCAGATGTCTTTGCCGTCGATGATACGGTCTTGGGGTACCTTCGCCCCCGCGAGATGTGCAAAGGTGGGAAAGATGTCCATCGTGCTCGTGATCTCGTCGGAGACGAGTCCAGCGGCGATATGGCCGGGCCAGCGTACGATGCACGGCACGCGCATACCGCCTTCGTAAGTGGTGCCTTTCGCGGCGCGCCAGGGGGTCGCGTTGCCGCCATCCTCGCCTTTGCTGTACCAGGGACCGTTGTCGGACGTGAACAGGACAAGTGTGTCGTTGTCGAGACCGAGTTTCTTGAGTGTCCCGAGGATTTCACCGACACTCCAATCGATGGCTTCGATGACGTCGCCGTAGAGCCCCCCTTCGGATTTTCCGCGGAAGCGGTCCGAGACAAATAGTGGCACGTGGGGCATGCTGTGAGGCACGTACAGGAAGAACGGTTCGTCTTTGTGGCGGCGCATGAACGCGATTGCTTCTTCGGTATAGCGCTCGGTAAGCGTTTCCTGGTTGACGTCTTCCTCGATGGTTTCGGTGCCGCGGATGAGATACACGGGCGGCATGTCGTTGCTGTAGGGCAAGCCGAAGTAATAGTCGAACCCGTGATTGGGCGGCAAAAACGGCGGGAGATGGCCGAGGTGCCACTTTCCAATGCAGCCGGTGGCGTAGCCTTCGGATTTCAATAGCTCGGCGAGGGTGATCTCGTTGGGGTGGAGTCCGAAGGGTGAAGTCTGGCGCATGACGTGATGGGGCGGACGATCGAGATCGCCTTCGTGGCGCGGGATGGCGGCAAGCCCCACGCGCTGAGGATAGCAGCCGGTCAGCAATGCCGCGCGGGACGGCGTGCACACGGGGGCGGCGGAGTAAAAACTCGTGAGTTTGGCGCCCTCGGCGGCCATACGGTCGAGGTTCGGTGTCTTGATGCGTTTCGAGCCAAAGCATCCGACGTCGTTGTAGCCTTGGTCATCGGTGAAGATGATGACAAAGTTCGGGGGGCGTTTCGGAGCCCCAGCGCGGCTTGTGCGGGCATAAGCCGACGCCGCGAGACCGGCCACGGCCATGCCGCCCAAACGCATGAAATCCCGTCGAGGAATGGTCGTGTTGCGCATAATCGTTGTCCCCCCTTTGGTTACGGTTTTTCGACTACAAGGCCCACGTCGATGCTCTGTCCGCCCTCGGTCTGGGTACAGTGCACGGCGAGCACGTTTGTCCCCTCCTGCAAAGCAGCGCGTGCGGCCTCGGACAGGGGAATCTGGTTGTAAGACGGGGTATATCCATCGACTTTGGCCGCCAGGACGCCATTGATGTAGACCTCGGCATCCTCATCGTGCAGAATGTCGAGGAAATAAGCGCCTTCCGGCAGTGCGTCGATGGTGAACGCGCGGCGGGCCCAGATATCCGGCGTTTCCCACTGCGTCCGCACTCGCGCGCCGGGGGTGCCCTTCGTGCCGAGGACGCCGGGACCTTCTTCCCATTTGGTGTCATCGAAAGCCGGGTTTTCCCAACCTTGCCCGGGATTTTCGGTGGTATAGCGCCAAATAAGGCCTTTATTCTCGGAATTGGGCACGAGAACGGTGAGTTCGGGCGGCGGTAGATACACGGTATCGTTGATCTTCTTCAGCCAATCGACGCCGAGTTTGACTCTGTCGCGGTCGTAAGTCATCAGGCCGTTGACTTCGCCCTCGACGTCGGTTGTCTGGGTGTACACGGCGGCCGCCAATCCGTCGTGAATGAGAAACCGCAGCTTGCGAATGAGCTGCTCGTAATGGCGGGCGAGGGTCTCCCTGTCCTGGTAGGTGCGGTACCCCCAGTTGCGTTTATCCCACCAGAGATGGCCTTCGACGGGCCATCCGAGGCCGCCGAACTCACCCAGCACGGACGCGCGGTCTTCTTCGATGGGAAACATGTCGGGGCCGGGGTAGCTGTGCTTGTCGTACACGTCGCCGACGCCGCGGTCCGCCCATCCACTGGTCGGGTTTACGAGCCGGCTCGGGTCGATCTCTTTGAGCCATGCCGTAACTTCAGCGGTCTGGAATTGGCCCCAGCCCTCGTTAAAAGGCACCCACATGACGATGCTGGGGTGATTGCCGAAATTGCGGACCAATTCGCCCAGTTCGCGGTAATAATTATGGGCGGATTGGGCCACGCGTTCGATGTCGGGGTCGTTGTGGCCAATGTAGGTATCGCCGCTGGGCATGTCCTGCCAAACCAGGAGGCCGAGCTGGTCGCAATGGTAATACCACCGGAGGGGTTCGATCTTGACGTGTTTGCGGGCCATGTTGAACCCCATGGCCCGGGTGGTTTCGACGTCGTAGCGGAGGGCCTCATCGCTCGGGGCGGTGTAGAGGCCATCGGGCCACCAGCCCTGGTCGAGCGGGCCGAACTGAAAGAGCTCTTCATTGTTGAGAAAGAGGCGGTTCACGCCGTCTTCGTCTTTAACCACCGCTATCTTGCGCATGCCAAAGTAGCTCTCGACGGCATCAAGGGTTTGGTTGCTGCGCATGAGCGAAACATTAAGGGTGTAAAGGAACGGCGAATCGGGCGACCAGAGCTTGGCGTTCTCGAGGGGGAGTTCGAAGGAAACGCCCGGTTTGCCGACCGCCCCGACAACTTTCGTATCCCCGTCGAGCGCCACGGCGACGACTTGGTCATCGGCGGCGGCGCCATTGGCGGCGACCGTGAGCCGCAACACGCTTTTATCGATGTCGGGCGTCATGGCGAGGTTTGTAATGTGCGCCCGCGGTACGGGTTCAAGCCAGACGGTTTGCCAGATGCCCGTCACGGCGGTGTACCAGATGCCTTGCGGCTCGAGGACCTGCTTGCCGCGAGGCTGGTACCCCTTATCGGTTGGGTCCCACGCGGCTACGATGAGCTCTTGCTCACCTTCCGGGTTCAAAGCGGTCGTGATGTCGAACGAGAAGGGGTCGTATCCCCCCTGGTGGCGGCCACAGTATTTGCCGTTGACGTAGACCGTGCATTCCCAATCCACCGCACCGAAATGCAACAACACGCGCCGGTCGCCCCAGTCGGCCGGGACGGTGAAGGTGCGCCGGTACCAGAGTTTCTGGTCGGGCAGGACGGCCTTCTTGACGCCCGAAAGGGCGGATTCTATGGCAAACGGCACGAGAATCCGGCCTTCCCAAGCATTGGGAGCATGTTTATCCCTGTGGGACGTGATGGCGTAGTCCCAGAGGCCGTTGAGGTTCTGCCAGCTCTCGCGGGTCATCTGAGGACGCGGGTATTCCGGCCATACATTGTCGGGCGAGACGGTTTCCGCCCAGCGCGTCATCAACTGTCCCTCGACGGGCTTCCATTCGGCCATGGCCGTGCCTCCCAAATACATTCCAAGGACGAGTGTCGCACAGACGATGCGGATCGCGTTCATGGTGCCTTCTCCCCTTTAAGATTTGCAGCTACACGGATTGTCTGTAAGATAGCAAAAAGGAGGGGGTAAATCATGCTCGGCGCGGTGGGCGTTTGCAGCTCGGATACGACGATTGGGACTCATGGGAGGTATGGGGCGTCTGAGGCCGGCGCAACCGAGAACCGCCAGCGAACAGGAACGGTTCCTTAAACCCCCCAGAATGACTCGGGACGTTCCAGCCACCGAAAAAGAGAGACGTACTTGCGGAAGGCGCCGCTGGGATAGCTACGCGCTACTCGCAGCTGCTGTAACCGGTGGCGTTGTGAACCAGGAGATGGTAGGCTGAGGCCATGTTCTGACAAACAGGGCCGAGGCACAGGCGGGAAGGATAAAAATGATGAATGCGCGACGGGTGAGCAGTTGGTTGATCATTGGGCTTCTTGGCGCAATTCTTATTCTCGGGGCCGGCGCCGAGGAACACGACGGATTCCTGATCAAAGACGGCCGGAAACTGTTTCCGCTGGGGTTCTATGAACTGCCCGAGAGCGAGGAAGGTCTCAAAGCCATGGCCGATGCCGGCGTCAACCTCGTGCGGTGCCGCAGCCGGGCGGACCTGGATCGTCTTCATGCCTTGGGGATGCAGGGCGTGATGCCGCTACCGTTCCAAAAAGGAGCGACGGATGATTTGCGCGCGAAAGTGGCGGGCCTGGTGGATCATCCCGCCTTGGCGGTATGGGAAGGCCCGGACGAAGTGGTCTGGAATTTCACGGCGTACAGCGGACTGTACCGTACGAAGGGGGTGCATGAGACGCGCGGGGCATGGTGGAGCCAGGCTCCCGAAGCGAAGGCCTACGCCGCGGAACAGGCCGCAACCGTAATCCCCAACATGCGCGAAGCGGTGGCCATGATCCGCGATCTCGATGAAGCGAATCGCCCGGTGTGGATCAACGAGGCGAAGAGAAGCGACGTGTATTACGTGAGGCAATACCTGGATTATACCGACATCACGGGATGCGATTATTACCCCGTAAGTGCCAGGGGGCGCAATATCGCCGCGATTGCAGGCGCGACCGAGCGGTGGAACCAGGTGGGCCGCGGCATGCCCGTGTTTATGGTGTTGCAAGCCTTTTCCTGGCATGAATTGGGCGGCCGCCATGAGGGCAAAGGAGTGGCCTATCCCACTTTCGAGGAATCCCGCTTCATGGCCTACGATGCCATCGCTCACGGCGCGGAAGGCATTTTGTACTGGGGGTCCCATTACCTGCAGTCCGATTCCTGCCGGCAGGCCATTTACGCGGTGACAAGCGAATTGGCGGCATTGCAGCCATTTCTGACCGCCCCCGAGGCGCCGGGAACACGTTTAGAGGTGGTCGAAGCTCCGGAACCAGGCAAAACTCCTCACGTGGCCTCTCTTGCGCGAAACGTAAACGACGATTGGCTGGTGGTGCTCGTCAATGAAGACGACGAACGGCACATGGGGGTGGTCGTCGAGGGGCTCGACGCGTTGAACGGCAAAACCATGTATCGGCTCTATACGGATGACGAAACGGTTGTTTCCAACGGTGAATTGATCGCCCGCATGCAACCGAAAGATGTGCAGGTGTATGCCACGAGCCGGGACTGGGAAACGCCCCGCCGCAAAGGCCGGGATTTTGGCGCGGAGTCGGAACAAGAACCCGAAGAGGAGAATAAGTGAACCGAAGAGGCTCTACTTCTCTTCTATAAGACCTATACGTCGTATAAGACGCATACGTCCTATAACCCCCCCCTTCTTTCCGGCTACAGCTCGTGTTTGCCCTTGAGATGGATGGTCTGCGAGGAGCCGTCTTCGTAGACGACGCGGATGTCGCGGGCGATTCCCGCAAGATCGAGAAGGAGCCAGCCGCCCTCGAGGGGTTTGACGGCGATGCTGTCGATGCCGAAGCCGAGGTTCCGCGTACGGTCGATGTAGACGTCGCCGAAGTGGTCGCGGATGCGGTTGCGTGCCTCGGAAGCCGCACCATTGCCCCAGTCGTAGATGGTAAATCTACCCATGCCGTCGCCATCGGGGCTGGTCGTGCCGCCGTGGCCGTAGTTTTCCATGGTGAAGCCGTAGTCTTCGGGACCGAAAAAGGGCCAGACCTTCTCCCACAACACCTTCACCTCGGGATTCTCGGGGCAATACATCATGACAAACCCGGCCTTGAGCGCCGCCACACCGCGTTCGAAGAGGCAAGGATCGCCGCATTCTTTGTAATACCGCATAAACAGTTCGGCGAAGAGGGTTTGCCGCGAGTCGTTCCATTCGCCGTCGAAGTTCATCACGCCGAATCCGCCGAGGGCGGGAACGTAGATGTAGGGCGGTTGCCAGACCTGCTGGCACATCGAGAGTTCGTCGAGCGTGCGCCGACCCCAGGCAAGGTAATGAGGATTTTCG
>JAWODE010000107.1:0-9867 GCA_046483455.1 Candidatus Hydrogenedentota bacterium
ACCCAATTGTTGTGGCGGTGGCGTTGTTGGTGGGAGGTGTGGTCTTGCTCGTACTCGAGTGGAGAGAGCGAGAAGTGCGTTTCGAGCATGCCGTGCAGGCGGGGTACGGGTGCGCGTTTGCGGTCGGATTGTTCCAATGTCTTGCGATGATTCCAGGAACTTCGCGGTCGGCGGCCACCATTATTGGTGGCATGGCTCTGGGAGCGAGCCGTGCCGCTGCCGCGGAGTTCTCGTTTTTTCTCGCCATCCCCACGATGTTGGGAGCAACCACACTGAAGCTGGTAAAGGGCGGGGCGGCCTTTACAGGGAAGCAGTGGGCGCTTTTGGCGGTGGGTTCTGTTGTTTCTTTTGCGGTAGCGTATGCCGTGGTGGCCTTTCTCATGAATTACATTCGCCGGCACGATTTCAAGGTGTTCGGCTATTACCGTATTGCATTGGCCTTGGCCGTGCTTGCATACTTCTTGTTTATCGGTTTTGAGAATCAGGGTCTTTAGGACAGAGGATGGCCCCCAGCGGATGAATACGAGAACCTCCCGATACGTCATTAATATTGTGACGCGTGACCAGGTGGGGATTATCGCGAAGGTAAGCGATGCGCTGTTCCAGCTTGGCGGCAATCTCGAGGCGTTGAGCCAGACGGTGGTTTGGGGATGGTTTACGATGATTGTGTGCGGCGAATTTCCGGAACGAGTGAGCGCTGAGAAAATCAAACAAGCCGTGGAGAATGCGGGCAACTACCGGGCTATCGTATTGCCCCATGGGGGGATACGAGAAGAGAAACGGGTGCACGGGGAACCGTTTGTCGTGACGGTGAAGGGTGAGGATAAACCCGGCATCGTGCGCCGGTTGACCCAGTGTTTTTCTGATAAAGGCATAAACATCGAAGATGTGTGGTTCGAGGTGCAGGAAGGCCAGTTTATTGTGATTTTTCACGTGACGATCCCGGCGGTTGTAGACCCGGGCGATGTGCGTTATGAGCTCGAGAACGCTGCCGGCGAATTGAACGTGTCTTTGGTGTTGCGGCACCAGGATATTTTTGTGGCGACCAATTCGCTTTCTGTGCATACCCGGCCGGAATAGAAAGAGCTTCATGGAGAATTTGGAGGCCATTCTAATGCGAATAAGCGTTAGTCTTGGGGCGCTTTGTTGCCTGTGCCTCATGTTTTTTGCCGGTAGGGCTTTTGGGGCGGCTCTGCTGGGCGGAGACCGGGTAACAGAAGCAGAGGTCAAAAAGATATTCGATGCGGAGGACGTCCAAGCGCGGTATGTGGCCCTGGATACTACGGATTCGGACCAGGATGCGGATGAAGACATTCTGTTGGTGGATGAACTCGGGAATGTATGGCTTATGCTTAACCAGCGCGCCGACGGATTCACGAAGCCGAAGTGGGTAGCAGGGCCGGTGAACGATATGCCCGGTCCGGTTTCGCTCGATTTGTCCGATGTTGATCTCGATAATGATGAAGACCTCATTCTTACAAGCAGCATGGGAGAGGTGTATCTAGTGCGTGCTGAAGGCCGTGGCCGTTATCGCGATATGAATAAGATATCGGATGCGCTTAATACCGAGAGCGGGCCCGTTCAGGTGCGTGTTTCGGATGTCGATCTCGATAACGACGAGGACATTATCGTAGGCAATAACGTAGGGATACTGTACCAGATTGAGAATGTGGGGATGGGGAATTTCGGGCGGGCGAGCGTGTTGGCGAAAATCTCCGATATGGCTTCTGGGCCGTATGATTTCGTGTTTACGGACCTTGATTTCGACAATTATGAGGAGATTCTATTCGTCGATGCTAGCGGAACGGTCTATTTGCTTGAGAATTTGCGAGGCCGGTTTGGCTCTTCGGAAAAAATCGCCGGTCCTTTTAACGATGAACCGTCCAAGGTGGATATAGAGATAGCCGATTATGACTATGATGGGGACGATGACATTGTGCTTATGATCGGGTCCGGGGCGGTGATGTTGATCGAGAATACAGGAGAGGGAGACTTTGCGGAAAAGCCCGTTACGATTGCACCACCTCTTGGGCCGGAGGACGGAGAGCGGATTCTTGCGCTGTCGGACGTTATAGCGGAGACCAGCGAAGACATCGCAGTCGTGAATACAATGGGCTGGGTGTTTCTCCTTGAAAACGATGGCCAAGGCAAGTACGAGGAACCCAGACTTGTTGCAAAGAAGGTCGCGATGTCCGGTGGTTTAGCATCTGTCGTGCGCGAGGACATGAACGGCGACGGCGCCGAAGACACCTTGATTCTGGATAGCGCGGGGCACCTATATCTTGTGCTGGGTGAATACGATCTTGTCGATGACCGGCGAAGGGATTTGACAGACGACCTATGATACCCACCGAAGACATCCTGAAAACCCTCGAGATGGTCCAGATCGAGAATCTGGACGTGCGCGCGGTAACGCTCGGTATCAACCTGATGGGCTGTGCGGACGGCGATTCGGGCCGCATGTTGCGCAAAATCCGCTCGCGTATTCACAGTGTTGCGGGCAATCTGGTGGCGTGTTGCGATGAAGTGGCGGCAAAATACGGAATAAGCATTGTGAACAAGCGCATGGCTGTCTCTAAAATAAGCCCCTTGCTGGAGGCCCATGATGCCGCCGTGTGTGTGCCGCTTGCCCGCGTGCTCGATGAAGCCGCGCGCGACGTGGGGGTGGATTTCATTGGGGGGTATACGGCGCTTGTACAGAAAGGTTTCAGCGACGGCGACCGGCGGCTTATCGATTCGATCCCCGATGCCTTGAGCAATACCGAGCGTGTATGTTCGTCGGTGAACGTCGCGGGGACTAAGGCCGGCATCAATATGGACGCCATCTTGCTCATGGGACGGCAAATCAAGCGCACGGCGGAATTGACGGCGGAGAGGGATGGCTTCGGCGCCGCCAAGTTGGTCGTGTTTGCCAATATCCCCGAGGACAATCCTTTTATGGCGGGGGCGTTTTTGGGACCTGGCGAGCCGGGAACGGTGGTGAATATCGGCGTCAGCGGTCCTGGAGTAATCAAGCGATCGCTGGAACGGCTTATCGAGAGTGGCCGGCACGTCGATCTCGGTCATATTGCCGAGGAAATTAAGCGGACGAGTTTCCGGGTGACGCGGGTGGGCGAATTGATGGGCCGCGAGGTGGCCTTGAAACTCGGTGTCGAGTTTGGTGTGGTGGATTTATCGCTTGCGCCAACGCCGCGGGTCGGCGACAGCGTGGGCGAAATTCTGCAAGCCATGGGCATTGCGAGAATTGGTGCGCCGGGAAGTACGGCCGCGGTGGCCCTGCTCAACGATGCCGTGAAAAAGGGGGGCCTGTTTGCGTCTTCGAGCGTGGGAGGGCTGTCGGGGGCGTTTATCCCGGTTTGTGAGGACCAAGCGCTTTCGCAATCGGTGTCCGAGGGCTCGCTAAGCCTCGAGAAACTCGAGGCGATGACCAGCGTGTGCTCGGTAGGGCTCGACATGGTCGTGGTGGCGGGTGATGTCGATGCGGAGACGATTAGCGCTATCATCGCCGATGAAATGGCGATCGGTGTGATCAATAACAAGACGACGGCGGTGCGCATTATTCCTGCGCCGGGCAAAACGGTGGGGGATCGGGCCGTATTCGGCGGATTGTTTGGCGAAGGCGCCGTGGCGGAAGTGCGGAACGCCGGGAGTTCGAGCCGTTTCGTCGCGTATGGGGGACGTATCCCGGCTCCGCTTCACAGTCTCAAGAATTGAGGGTCCAGAAACCCCTTGGTTGAATGCGACGAACGTTTGGCCCCTCTGATTTCTATCCATGTGATCGAAAAACAGCAATTTTTTGCCAAGCCCGACAAGAGCTTTTGGGAGGTGTAGTGTGAATCGCCAGCAATTAAAGGATTCCTGCAAGAACCGGCGTATTTGCTGGGGAACGGTATTGTTTGAGTATGCAGTGCCCCATACGGTGCGAACGTTCGCGCGGGCGGGTTACGAATGGTTGTGGATTGACCTCGAACATAACGCCCTTGCATTGGATACGGTTCTCGAGCTGGGCCGTACGGCGCAGGATGTGGGTATTGCTACGATTGTGCGCGTGCCGCAGTCGGAGTATGCATATATTGCGCGCACGTTGGATACGGGCGTGGATGGGATCATGATCCCGCGAGTGGAAACGCCGGAACAGATGCGCCATATCGTGGACTGCGCGAAGTACCCGCCGATTGGTAAGCGCGGTTTCGGTATCCGACCGAAGGCCTTTGGGAAGCAGTCGATGTCGATTCGTGAGCGCGTTGCGGACCAAAATACAACCCGCTTGTTGTGTATTCAGTTCGAAAGCCCGGATGCCGTGACGAACGCGGAAGCCATTATAGATGCGGCAGAAGGGCAGTTGGACGCCGTGTTTATGGGGCCGGCGGATTACCAGGTGGCCATTGGCAAGCTCGACGAACCGGATGCACCCGAATTGGATGCGGCGGCACGGAGAGTATCGGCGATATGCGGAGAGCGGAATATTGCGAACGGCGTTCCCGTGGCCACACTTAGTAGCGCGCGGTGGTGGCTGGACCGGGGCTTTACGATGTTCACGTTCGCCAGCGACGACATGTTTCTGGCGAATACCGCGTGCGAGGCGCGCGTTGCGCTTTCGGAACTCGAACGCCAATTTTCGGAGTCAGCTGGCGAAGAATCTTGAGTCTTGTTCGCGCCGGGTGAGGGTGTTCCACGAGGCGTAGACCTGCCGTACATTTTCCGGTTGGGCGCCAGGGCCGAATTCGCATTGGGCGATGCACCCGCCGTTGTGCCAAAGAGTCTTATGGACGCTACGAACGGCGCGGTCAATTTCTTCGGGAGTCCCGTGCGGCAACAGATGTTGGCGGTCGATTTCGCCCCAGAAGGTGATGTGGCCGGCGAAGGGGGCCAGACGCTCGATGCCTATGCAGAAGATTTGCGCGTTGATGGCGTCAAGGCCCATGTCAATAAGGTCAGGAAAGATGGCGAGCGTGTGGCCATCTGAATGCATGAACATTTTCTTGCCCGCCCCATGTGCAATCTGGATGTAGTCCCGGTAAAGGGGTTTGAAGATTTCGCGCCATAGGGCCGGGTCAATGAGCAGACCGTTCTGGGCGCCCCAGTCGTCCATGAAATTCAGAGCGTCGACATCGGTATCCGCCCAGGTTTCTAGCAATTCGCAATAAAATGCGTGCATTTGGTGAATAAACGCAGTCATGCCGGGTGGCGGCGCGACCAGGTCCATATACAGGTGGGCTGTGCCCCGAAGAAACTGCAATCGTTCGAACGGACGGGGGCAGCAGTCTCCGGTAACGAATTTGTCCGAGCGAGCGCAGAATTCGTTCACTTTCTCCTTGTTTATGGTGAGCCATTCGCGAGGAAAGTGCACTTTGGCGGCGGTAGCCCAGTCATGAATAAGAGGCTGTTTTACCTCTCCGATGACGCCCTCTTGGATGTTTTCGAACACGCAACCCCACTCATCTTTGTAGCGACCGATAGCGTGGGGATCACCGCCGGTTTTTGGGGTTTCCCGAAGATGGCCTGGCGCAGCGGCAAAATCATCGGGGAAATCGCGCCGAATTTCCCTAAGGTGTTCGGCAAAATGCTTTTCGGCCCACGGGAGGCTCCACAGGTTACGTGGGGCACGGGAGGGATTCTCGAAATTTAGGGTCTGATAGACCAGTTCGCGGGAGGTGGCGACCATGCTCTTTCCTTGGCGTCGATGTTTTGTGAATTACCTGAGGACCTGAATTTGACGGCAAAGATGGTACGCAAGTAGGGGGGCCGAATCAAAACATCGTTGTGAAGAGGGGGGCTCTTGGCGTGCAGTCCCGTCGAAGCGCCATAAAGTGTGATGGGTGGTGCGTCTTTTGGTTGCAAAAGGCCTGCTCCCGGGACGGGGAAGTAGTGAGTTGTGCCGCGGTGTTTTGATCGCTTCAGTGTATCAAGATGATACAGTGTTGCTTTTTGTAAACATATGATGCGTGGGTATTGTCAAGCCGCGCTTTTCGAAATCTTGTGCAAGTATAAGCAGATCGGGCGGTTGCGCTGAATCGACGTTGGCACGATGTTTGCGGTTTATGAAGTGAAGACCAAAGGCGGACCAAGTGCAACCCAGCACAAAGGAGGTGTTTTCAATGATCGAGACAGGCTTACGTACGTTCGACAAGACTCTCCAAACGACCAATACCTGGTTACGCGAAATTGAGGAAGAAATTCACCTCGAGGACCATCAGCAGTCTTATCATGCGCTGCGTGGTGTATTATTAACCTTGCGAGACCGGCTTCCCGTGGATGAAGCGCTGGACCTTGCCGCGGAACTGCCAATGTTGATTCGAGGCGTGTACTTTGATGGTTATAAAGCGGCGAATAAGCCGAGGAAGTACGATGCCGACGAATTCCTTCGTCATGTGCAAGAAGAACTCGAGCCTGGCGGTGTGACCAATTCCCCGAGCGACGTTACGCGCGCGGTGTTTGGTGTCCTGGCGCGCCGCATAAGCGAGGGGGAGGCACAGCAGGTGTACAACGCGCTTCCAAGGGATATTCAGAAACTGTGGCCGAACTAACGGTCACGTAGCGAAGTCCCGCGATCGTAGAGGTGCAGCTTTTCTTAACGTGGAGGGCCACACATGATTACACACAGTGAACTGCAGAAGTTGATCCATCACGCCGCTGAAGAGGGGCACAAAATCTTGAGCGTGTACCTGAACGTAGACCAGAGTCGTGCCGCCAACCTCAACCGGCAGTTCGAGGTGCCATTGCACAATATGCTGCGGGACATCGAGGGCGGTATCCATGATTCGCCCGAACGAGAGGACTTCGAAACGTGCGCTGAGCGGGTGCGGCAATATGTGCAAGGCTACCGTCCCTCGGGGCGGACGCTGGCGCTTTTTGCCGATCCGTCGCAGGATTTCTTCTGGGCGCAGGATTTCCGGATGGCCATCGAAAACCAAGCCCGTTGGTTGCCGCGGCCATTCGTGCGGCCGTTTCTCGAGGCACGCGAAGAATATCCCCGTTATGGTGTTGTGCTTACGGATCGCGGAAGGACGCGTTTGTTGACTGTGTATATGGGCGAAATCGAAGAGGAAAAGGAGGTGGTTGCGGAAGAAGACGTACGGAAATCCGATGCATCGGGAAAAGACCAGAGACGGTCGCAGATGCGGTTTCAACGGAATGCGGAGGAGCACGCCAAGCATCACTTGAAGAATGTGGCGAACGCTTTAAAGAGTAGGAATACCAAACGGCAGTTCGACCGGTTGATACTCGGGGGGCCGCCGAGAACGGTTGCCGAACTGCAACGCCTGTTGCCCGACGCGTTGAAGCATCGCGTGGTGAGCACGGTAACGCTTTCCGTGGAAGCGGACCGAAAATCGGTCTTGGAGGAAACCATGGGGGCCGAGGAACGCTTCGAGCGTGAACATGAGATGAAGTTGACGGAGGAATTGTTAACCGCGGCCGCTAAGCGCGCCTTGGCGACGACGGGATTGCCGGAGACCGTGAAGGCGACGGCGGAAAGTCGAGTGCGAACGCTGGTTTATCCGCCTGATTTCAATATACGGGTGGAGGAATGCCCTGCGATTCCGGCGAATGGAGAGAATCGCGTCGATGTAGCGACTCTTTTTGGAAACCAGGTTAAGCCGGAGGAGAATGTGCTTGACCTGCTTGTTGAAAGTGCCGCCCGCGAGGGCGGAGACGTGGAAGTCTTGCACGGCGAAGCGGGAGACCGCCTCAAAGAAGCGGGGGCGGGTATTGGCGCATTCCTGAGGTATTGAACCGGCGTAAGAAGTATCCAAGGATAAAGACCCATGAACGCAGATTTGCAGCGTCCGGCTTCGCGCCGGACGCTGCTGTTTTAAGAGATAAGTCTGTGTGAAAGGGTCATTGTTCGGTTTCAGCGGAGATAACGTCGAGAGCAGCGTCGAGGTGTACCGTCTCGCCTTTTTCGAGGGGGAGAGTGGTGGTGTGAGGACCGTACCTCAGTTTGCAGGAATTGCCCAGAAGCGAATGAACGGCCGCGGAAGCGAGTTCACCATTCGCCCACGCTATGTCGATCTCGAATCCGCCTCTGGCGACGAGTCCGGAAACGCCTCCGTTTTTCCAGGCTTCCGGGAGGGCGGGCAGGAGGACAATTTCGCCGGTGTGGCTTTGGAGGAGCATCTCGGCGATGCCGGCCGTGCCGCCGAAATTGCCGTCAATCTGGAAGGGAGGATGGTTGTCGAAGAGATTGGTCAACGTCGATTTCTGCAGAAGCAACTGGATGTTTTCGTGGGCGGCCTCCCCATCGTGCAGGCGCGCGAAAAAATTGATAAGCCATGCGCGGCTCCAGCCCGTGTGTCCGCCGCCATGAGCAAGACGGTGCTCGAGGGACGCGCGGGCGGCCGCGGCGTAGTCGGGAGTGCCCGTTAATGTGAACTGCCGGCCGGGGTGGAGTCCGTAGAGATGAGACATATGCCGGTGGCCGGGTTCGGCTTCTTTGAAATCGTGCCGCCACTCTTTGAGGCGTCCGTCCGCACCGATCTCGGGCATGGCGAGGCGTTCAAGGGCATCGGCGACGCGTTTAGTAAATGCGTTCTCGATGTTGAGGATTTCCGCCGCTTCGAGACAGTTCGTAAACGTGTCCCAGATGATTTCCTGGTCCATGGCGCAGCCCATCGAGAGGCTGACCCTCTTTCCGTCGGGTGTAAGGAACGTGTTTTCCGGCGAGGTGCTGGGTCCGGAGACCAATTTGCCGGTTGTGGGGTCCTCGACGAGCCAATCGAGGTAGAAGAGGGCGGCGTTTTTGAGTAGGGGATAGGCCCGATCGGCCAAAAACGTTGTGTCGCCGGTAAAGCGGTAATGTTCCATGAAATGCTGGGCGCACCAACCGCCGGCCATAGGCCACATGCCCCAGACAACCTGTCCCTGAGGGGTGGTGTAGTGCCAGGCATCGGTCGTGTGATGGGCTACGAAGCCGCGGCAATCGTAGGTGGCGTCGGCGGTGTGGCGTCCGCGTTTCGCGACGCCTTCGATGAAGTCGAAAAAGGGGAGATGGCACTCGGACAGGTTGGTCACCTCGGCGGGCCAGTAGTTCATTTGGAGATTGATGTTGATGTGATAGTCGGCGTTCCAAGGAGCTTCGAGGTGTTCGTTCCAGATTCCCTGCAGGTTGGCGGGCATATTGCCAGGACGTGACGAGGAAATCAGAAGGTAGCGGCCGAATTGGAAGTACAAAGCAACAAGGTTCGGGTCGGGTTTGCCTTTTTGGACGTTCCTGAGACGGACGTCAGTGGGCGTATCTTCGCTCGGGGGCGGGCCCAAATCTAGAGTTACGCGTCGAAACAGGCGCCGATGTTCACTGATGGCCGTATTTCGGAGTTCCTCGTAGGGTTTGGCTGCCGCTTTTTGGAGGGTTTCTGCACAGACGGAGCCCCAATCGTCTTCGCGAGGTGAACTCGGGTCCTTGCGGTTGTAGTTGGTGGCTGCGGACAAAAGCAGGGTGAGGCTATTGGCATTGTTGAGGATAAGACGCCCATTTTCAGCCTGAATAGTGCCTTCTTTGAAAAGCGCTTGAAGATGAGTCTCGAAGATCACGCCTTTGCGCTTGCCGCTATGGGTGGCGCGGCCGGACATGACAAGCCGGTCGTCGCCTTGTGCGGTTATTTGGGCGTCGGCGGGGCGCTCGAGAGTGATTTCGAGATTGAGTGCGCCGGGTTTGGATGCCGTGAATCGCACTACGAGTACGTCGTCAGCGGCAGAGGAGAACACCTCGCGGGTATAAATGACGTCGTCCACGGTGAAACGCGTTGTTGCGATCGCTGTATCCAAATCAAGGTCGCGATGGTATTTCGAAACGTCGCCCTGCGCGCCTTTCATCAGGATGCGAAGGTCGCCAAGGGTCTGGTAGCTCCGGGGATTGATGCGTTCGCT
>JAWODE010000089.1:0-2554 GCA_046483455.1 Candidatus Hydrogenedentota bacterium
TGGCCACAAACAAACGCGATTATGGCGCCCTTCCAGCCCCCTTGGCAAATCGACAGGGACCGGAAACGGTCGCCTGCTCGTGCTTTGTCCAACCTCGACTCTTCGTCACGCTATTAACCGATTGGCAGCCCCGCGCGTCAGCCTTTCAGAAAGCCCGTGCCGCGCTGGATGAGTCGGGCCTGCGGGCGGTAGCAGGTCACATTAACCCGATCGATTTTGAAACGGATTTCGAGGGCCGGCTCGCCTTTTGGAAGGCGCTCGGCGTCACCGATATTGCACCCGGTAGCATGATGGCTGACTGCAAGGATTCCCTCGAGGCCTGGCTTAGCGGTTGCAAACGACTCGATGTGCTTGGCGCAAAACTGCGTGGAGAAGGCCTCCGTCTTTCGTACCACAACCACGCGTTCGAGTTCGAGACCTTCAACGGCGATCCCCGTTGCAAGCTGGACATTCTTTACGAAGAGACCGCCCCCGAGAATGTGTACGCCGAACTCGACCTTGGATGGGTGTATGCGGGCGGCGCGGACCCGGCGGCGTATTTGCGGAGGTATGCGGCCCGCTGCCCGGTTATCCACTGCAAGGACCTGACGATAGTCGAAGGCAAGGAACGCCCGCATTTCGTGCCGCTGGGAGAGGGGCAGGTCGATTGGGACGCCGCTTTTGGTGCGGCGCGGGAAGCGGCGGTGGAATGGTACATCTACGAACAGGACGATTCCGACATCGACGTGTTCGAATGCTGCCGGCGCAGCTATGAATTTCTGAAAGAGCGCGTTCTCGGGTGATCCGTAGTGACGCACGCGAAGCGATAGAAAATGGAGATGCCTGATCCGTGGGGCACACAACCGTGATGCCTTGCTCTGCAGTTCAGGGCTCTTTTTCTGTTTTAGCTTAGCTGGCCCCCTTTCATTGCGGTCAAAGCAGTTCCAGGAGCCAGAGAAGGAATTTGATCACCAGCACTACGCCCAGCAGTGCTACGAGTATCTGGATTAACCCTCTGAATCGCGTGCCCGGCAATCGAATATCAAGCTTTGGCTTGTTGGCTGGGCCTTCGTTCTCTTCCTCCCCGGCTTCGGCTGCCGCATCGATCATGCTAGTCAGAGCCTCCCGGGCAAGACTTACTTGGGCTCTCGGAACCTGCAACTGTACCGGCTGCGTTATCAGCCACGGGTGCCGCAGTGCGCGTGTGTTCTCGTTGGCCATAAACACGTCTACGCCGGCCGCCTGCAGCCGGGAGCGGATCAAATCCGCCTGGATCAAGTCAGGAATCCGTGCGACGGTTACAAAGGTCTCGTCGATTGGCTCTATTTCGTTTGTCATGGCCTGGGTCCCTTTGCCGATGTGGGGTCGCTTCTCGTTTCTTAATTACACGGCAAGGCAGTGAAAAATTCAACACACGGATATCCATTCCGGAAATTGGTCTTAGTGGTCCGATAAAAAGAGCCCGTCCACATGGCTCCCTGCTCTGACTCCGTGTCTCGGTTTCATCTTGATTTTACCGGTCTTTTGCTCCATCGTCATAGAGGTTAAGGGCGTTATAGGGTTCGCTGAACGCATGCTGGACACAGGAGGAAGGTTGATGATGCGGTGCGGAGTTCCACGATTCGTTATGCTTGTTTTGCTGCCGGTAATGTTGGCGGCCGCGGCGCCGAATGACATCGGCGAAGGAGTATTCGTTGTTCCGAATTTTCATCCGGCGTCGTGCGGGTGGTTGACGGATTTTTCGCATGAACGGGTCTATTGCGCGAACAGCTACCTCGACCATCTCGATCGCGTGGCGGCGGATGATGCGTATGCGTTTGTGATCTCGGAAGTGAACACGATGATCGCCATCGGCAATTTCACGCCGGCGCGTTTCGAGGAATTGAAAGAACGGCTCGCGGAAGGCCGGGTCGAGGCGGTCAATGCGTTTTTTCTCGAGCCCACGGTCTGCCTTTCCGGCGGCGAAGCGCTGGTGAAACAGGGCGTGGAAGGCTTGCGTTGGCAGGAGCAGGTGCTCGGGGTGCGGCCCCGCCATTGCTGGATGATCGACGTGACCGGTATGCACGAGCAGATGTTTCAGATCGCCGCGGGCCTCGGGCTCGATACGTTCGTCCATTGCAGGATGAACAATTCCGGCAGCACGATGTATTGGGGGCAAAGCCCCGATGGGAGCCGCATCCTGACCGTGTCTCCGGGGCACTACAACCAATGGCCGGAGCTGTTTCGCACGACGGAAGCGCTGAAGGAAAAGGAACTTGAGAAATTGATCGACAACGCCCGTTCCCGGGAGCGGCGCACCTCGCTGGCGGATGTGCCCACGATGCGCACGCCTGGCGGTGCGCCGACTCTGGTGCTGGCGGGAAGCGGGGATTATAGTCTCGCGCCATTGTATGAGCCCTATCCGCGCGAGTTTCTCGAGCAGTGGCAAGAGGCTGCGCCCGGATTCCCGTTGCGGTTCAGCACCTTCGGTGCGTACGTGGACACCGTGCGGCCCGGTATCAAATCGGGCGACATCTCGATTCCGACAGTCACCAGTGGCTGGAACTTTACCTACTATGGGTTCTGGATTCAGAAC